>USDZ01000029.1 GCA_900553525.1 uncultured Oscillospiraceae bacterium | reverse complement strand
CCGGCGGACGGGCGGCCCTGCTGATCTCGGGGGGCATCGATTCCCCCGTAGCCGGTTACATGATGGCCAAGCGGGGCATCGAGCTGACCTGCGTGCATTTCGCCTCCCCGCCCTATACCAGCGAGCGGGCGGAGATGAAGGTGGAATCCCTTCTCAGACAGGTGGGCACTTACGCCGGGCGGATCCGGCTGCACATTGTGCCTTTTACCCATATCCAGGAAGAAATCGGCCGGGCTTGTCCCGAGGAACTGTTCACCCTGATCATGCGGCGCTTCATGATGAAAATCGCCACGCGGGTGGCCGTTATGGAAGACTGTGGCGCGCTCATCACAGGGGAGAGCGTCGGCCAGGTCGCGAGCCAGACCATTCCCGCTCTCGCCTGCACCGACGCGGCTGCCGGGCTGCCGGTGTTTCGTCCGGTCATTGGCATGGATAAAGAGGAGATCATTGCCATTGCCCGGAGGATCGGCACGTTTGAGACGTCGATTCAGCCATACGAGGATTGCTGCACCGTCTTCACCCCGCGTCATCCCCGCACAAGGCCCCGTCTTGCCATGCTGGAAGAGGCGGAGGCGGCGCTTGACGTCGAGGCATTGATGGAAGAGGCGGTCGCAGGGATTCGTCGCAAAACGCTTTGATTTCGGATGTCCAGCCGCCGGACAAGAACGGATCGGATGGCTTCGACCGACTAGCAACCGCCATTTCGGGAGGTTTTGTATGAACGCGGAGATCATCACCGTCGGCACGGAACTGCTGCTGGGAGATATTGTGAATACCAACAGCCAGTTTCTCTCCCGTGAGCTTGCCGCTTACGGGATCGGGATGCTGTATCAGTCCACGGTCGGAGACAATATCGACCGCCTGGAGGAAGTGCTCCGCCTGGCGATGAGCCGTAGCGATATGGTGCTGCTGACAGGGGGGCTTGGCCCCACCCAGGACGATCTGACCCGCGAAACGGTGGCCGGGGTTCTGGGCCTCCCGTTGGAACTCCATGAGGAGAGCCTGCGGCGCATCGAAGAATACTTTCGCAACACCGGACGCGAGATGACTGAGAACAATCGAAAGCAGGCCATGCTTCCCGCGGGCTGTGTTGTGTTTCCAAATGACCACGGCACGGCACCGGGCTGTGCCGTGGAGCGGTACGGCCAGAGCATCATTCTGTTGCCTGGCCCTCCCAGAGAACTTATCCCCATGTTCAACGATTATGTGGCCCCTTATCTGAGTCGATTTTCTGGTGGCACCATCTTCTCAAGGACGGTGGGGGTGTTCGGGCTGTCCGAATCCGCCGTCGCCGAACGACTGGCGGATTTAATGTGCGGGGAAAATCCGACGGTCGCCCCCTATGCCAAGGATGGCGAGGTGGTGCTCCGGATTACGGCCCGCGCCGACGATTTGGAGGAAGCGCGGGCCATGTGCGCGCCGGTGGTGGAGGATATCCGCGGACGGCTCGGTGTCAACGTATACGGCGTGGACGCGGGCAGCCTGCAAAAGGCCGTGGTTGCTCTTCTGAAAGAAAAGGGACTCAAAATCGCCACGGCGGAATCCTGCACAGCGGGGCTGTTGTCCACCCGCATCACCGAGGTGCCGGGTGCGTCGGCGGTGTTCGAATGCGGAATTGCGGCGTATTCCAAGGAGATCAAACACAATGTGCTGGGTGTGTCCGAGGCCGTGCTGGAGGAGCATGGAGCGGTCAGCCCCGAAACGGCCTGCGCGATGGCAATGGGCGCCAGGCGGGTCGGAGGCGCCAAACTCGGGGTGGGGATCACCGGTGTGGCAGGACCCGAACCGAGCGAAGACAAACCGGTTGGAACGGTATATGTGGCCCTGGCGGATGAAAAGCGGGTATGGGTTAAACAGATTGTAGCGGGGCAGGGAACCGGGGACCGGGAATCCATCCGGCAGATTGCCGCCTCCAATGCGCTCGATCTGGTCCGCCGGTATCTGGAGGCCCTGCCCACAGTTATGGCGGGTGGTGAGCTGATTGAGGACTCCGGGGCGGAAACGCCGGTTGTGATCCCATCGGCGGCCCCGGTTAATGCGCGGTCGCGTCGCCTGAAAATCGCCGGGATCGCCGTCGGCGGGGCCCTGGTGCTGGCGGCGGTGTTGCTGCTGCTTTACTTCTATGTGGTCACGCCCTATCTCAACGAGCGGCAGTTTGCGCATCTGCAGGACATGTACGATAGGGGCGGCGCGGACAGCGGTAATATCGCCGCCTCGGGCGATTATCCCGAGGGGATGCTGGCCAAGTTCGGTGCGTTGTATGACGCCAACCAGGATATTCGCGGCTGGATCCGCATACCGGAGACGGAAATCCACTATCCGGTCGTGCAAAGCTGGATAGATGGCTATTACAGCGGACGGAATTTTTATAAGAGGCCGTCTTCCTACGGGGTACCGTATTTCAGCAACACGGCCAGGATATACGGTTCCTCCGAGGTCAACCGCAATCTGGTGATTTATGGGAACAATACGAGAGACGGACAGATGTTTTCGGATCTGACCGGATACACCGAACTGGATTTTCTTCGGGCGCATCCGCTTATTGAGATGGATACCCTCTATCAGAACGCGGACTGGAAGGTGTTCGCCGTCATGGTGGTGAGCACCCTAGAGGAACATCCGAACAATTTTGAATTTGATGTCAACCGCTTTGACGACGAGATGGCGTTTTTGCGGTTTGTTCTGGAGATCCGGAAGCGCTCCCTTTTCGATACGCCTACGACGGTGGAAGCCGGGGACAATCTGTTGATGCTGACCACTGCTGCAGACGAGGAATTCGGGTTTCCGGGTGCCCGTCTGGTGGTGGTAGCCCGGCAGGTGCGCGGCAGCGAGACGACGGAGAACGACCTGGCGTCCGCGCGGATCAACACCGACGTGATCATGCCCGAGATCTGGCGGCAGATCAATGAACCGGATACTCCCACCGCCACGACCTTGGGCCGCGCAACGGACGGGGAATCGACGGCGGATACCACCGCTTTGGACACCACTGAAAGCGGCAGCAGCGGGGACAGCACCCTGATCACAACGGAGTCCTCGTCCGACATCCAGACCACGGAAACGGAGGAAACCACGACGTCCTCTGGGACGCGGCCGTCCACCAACCCGCCCACCGACCCGGGCGAGGTGACCATACCGCCTACTACCGAGCCCACCACACCGCCGGTTACGTCGCCGACTCCGGATGAGGACGGCACGGTGGAGGGCACGATACCCGAGGCTGATTACATGAGCCGCTTCAAGGTCATCCTGACGTTGGACGGCGAGGAATACCAGAGGCTCGAGCCCACCACCCCGGAAGAACTGCAGACGGCGCTGGCCCGTGTGGTCAAACAGGAACTCGGCTCGGCGTCCACTATGCAAGTCTCCACCGAAGCGCAAAAAGCGCAGGCCGTCGCCTCCTACAGCTTTATCATTGCGTCGGGGCAGCCATATTCTATACCGTACAAGCCCTTTAATCCGGACAGTGACCCCACCGATAAAAAGATCTACGACGCGGTCGGGGATGTGCTGGGAGTCAAGATACTGAGGGCCGGACAAACCGAACTGACACAGCAGCTCATCTCCACCCCTTATTTTTCGTATTCCAGCGGATACACCTCCAACAGCGAAAGGGTGTGGGGCGGGTATCTGCCTTGGTGCCGGTCGGTGGAAAGCCGGTACGACAATGCGGAATGGCTGTCGGGCTTCGGGGTCAGTCTGACCTCGACTGTCACCATTCACCGCGATGTTCTGTTCCAGAAGGTCCGGGACGCGATGATGGCCAAAAACCCCGATGAGATCCCGGAAGAACAGTTCCATATCCCGGATGAGGAAATCCCCGTGTCGGTGCGGAGCACCGACGGCGAGGGAGGGTATGTCTATGAAACCGGTTTTTATTATATCAAGAATGGCGAGACACGCTATTTGACCGGGAACGAACTCCGCTCCGCCATCGGCACGGGCGTGATGCGCTCGCACTGCTTTGAAGTCACGGATTACGACCCCGATTCCAAAAATGTGACCTTCACGGTCAAAGGATACGGCCACGGAGTGGGGATGAGCCAATACGGCGCGGTCGGATATGCCAGCGAAGAGGGATGGAGCTATATCCAGATTCTCCGCCATTACTATTCGATTTCCGACGATTCGGAGCATCAGATCGTCCGTCCCCTTTGGTAGCCGGCTTTAAGGAAAATGGAAAGGGGCTGTTTGCAAAAGAATTTCTTTTGCAAACAGCCCCCTTGAATATCTTATGGGCCATAAAATGCGGCTTTTCTTTGTTTTATCTATGTGCATGCATTGTGACAGTCCCTTTTGCTGCGGAGATTAAGAAAAACAACAAGCGGATCCCGGCGCGGCGGATTGGTTGGTCGGCCGGTCAATACCCTTTCGGCGGCGTCGGGGAGATTCCGGCTGCCGGCTTGACGGCACGGGCCTCCGGATGGAGCAGCCGGGCCAGGAATCCTTGATGGATCACGTTCCCGGGGCGGAAATACAGCCGAACCAGCCCTTCCGGGCCGGCCTCCTCCAACGACGCAAAGCCGTACGCCGTGGTTTCATCCAATCCCAGCACCGGCATCAGCAACGGGAAAACCGCCCTTCCTTCGGTCTCGCCGCGCTCGAACAACGCGGCCAGTTCCGCAACCGTGCAGCCGGGGGAAAGACAGGAACGCCAGCGCAGGGCGTGCCCGCGGCACCGTCCCCGGCGGAATAGGCGCCCGCACAAGCGGCGCTTTCGTCCAAAGGCGGCGCGGGAGGTGATATAGGTATCCCGGAGCCGCCCCACCCCGTACAGGCGGAGCATCAGCGCTTCGCGGGAAACCAGGATGCCGACGGCGCGGCAGTCGATTTTGTCGGTCAGGCACCGCCCCAATCCGTCGATGGACGGGATGTCCAGCCGGTCGGCACAGTCGTCATAGACCGACCATCCGGCTGAGGTCGGGGCGAAGCAGACCGTGCGGGTGGCGTTTTCCTGTCCGCAGGGGATCATCCCCATCCGGTCCATATAAGACGTGACGGCGTACAGAATGCGTTCCCGGGGAAGCTCCGTCCCCGGCGCGATGCGCAGATGCAGGCAAGCGTACTCAAGCGCCATACGGCCACTCCTTTCCCTGTGACGGCGCCGCGCGGGGCTCCTTGCGTGCAAAATATTTAGCTGGGGACTCTTGACAGCACCAGTCGGAGTATATACAATATATTGTGCCGAATTTCTTTGCAGTTATCCCCAAAATACAAGATGTGGAATAACTGTGAGGCGAATACCGCCTCTCTTCAACGATTAGTATAGCACATCCCGCACGGACTGACAACGGGCCGCGCGGGATGGACGGGAAAGGACGTCGACCAGTCATGGAGATTACAAAAAACGCCCGCACGGTACTCGAGCGCCGGTATCTGATTCGGGACGGCCAGGGCCGTCCCGTCGAAACAGTGGAGGAGCTGTTCCGGCGAGTGGCGCGGGCCATCGCGGCGCCGGACAAAACCTATGATCCGGACGCAGATACCGCCGCTTTGGAGGAGGAGTTCTATGCGCTGATGACCAATCTGGAATTCCTGCCCAATTCTCCCACCCTGATGAACGCGGGCCGTCCTCTCGGGCAGCTCTCTGCCTGTTTTGTTCTGCCGGTGGAGGACAGCATGGAGGCGATTTTCGAAGCCATCAAGCAGGCCGCTCTCATCCATAAGTCGGGGGGCGGCACCGGTTTTTCCTTTTCCCGGTTGCGTCCGGCCGGTTCCACGGTCAATTCTACCGGCGGCGTCGCGAGCGGGCCGATCAGCTTCATGAGGGTCTTCAACATGGCCACCGAGGCGGTCAAGCAGGGCGGCACCCGGCGGGGGGCCAACATGGGGATCCTGCGGGTGGATCATCCCGATATTCTGAATTTTATAAACTGCAAGGCGGATAACGCCGACATTACCAATTTCAATATTTCGGTGGGGATCACCGAGGCGTTTATGGAGGCCGCTCTGAAAGGGGAAATGTACGACCTCGTTGATCCGAGCACCAAACAGGCGACCGGACAGCTCAATGCTAAAGAGGTATTCGACAAGATCGTTTACGCTGCCTGGCGGAACGGGGAACCGGGGATTATTTTTCTCGACCGCCTCAACCGGGACAATGTGGTGCCCTCCCAGGGGGAAATCGAGTCCACCAATCCCTGCGGCGAACAGCCGCTGCTCCCGTATGAGAGCTGCAACCTTGGTTCTATCAATCTCGTCAAGATGTTAAAAACCGAGGGGGGCCGGGCTGCGATCGATTGGAACAAGCTGGGAAATACGGTGAAAAAGGCGGTGCATTTCCTCGACAACGTGATCGACGCCAACCGGTACCCCCTCGAGCAGATCGACCGCACCACCAAGCAGACCCGCAAAATCGGCCTGGGGATCATGGGCTGGGCGGATATGCTGCTTTATCTCGGGATTCCCTATAATTCGGACGAGGCGGTGAAACTGGCGGACAAGCTGATGGCCTACATCACCAGCACCGGCCGGGCCGCCAGCCGGGAACTGGCCAAAACGCGGGGACCCTTCCCCCTATTTGAAGAGAGCATTTATAAGGACGGGGAGCCTCTTCGCAACGCCACCGTCACCACCATCGCCCCCACCGGCACCCTGTCCATCATCGCGGGTGTGTCCTCGGGGGTCGAGCCGGTGTTTTCCTATGTATATATCCGCAGCGTTATGGACCGCACCGAAATGCTGGAGGTCAGCCCGGTTCTCAAGCAGGTGCTGGAAGAGCGGGGCTTGTATTCCGACGACTTGATGCGCCGTATCGCTGAAGAGGGCACCATCGCCCATTTTGAAGAGATCCCTGAGGATATCCGGCGGGTGTTCGTCGCCGCCCATGACATCTCGCCCTTGTACCATACCAAGATGCAGGCGGCCTTCCAGAACCATACCGACAACGCCGTGTCCAAAACGGTGAATTTCCCCCACGACGCGACGGAAGAAGAGGTGGCGGAGGTTTACACTCTCGCGTATAAACTCGGATGCAAGGGTGTGACCATCTACCGGGACGGCAGCCGGGAGATTCAGGTGCTCAACCTGGCCAAAAAAGAGGATAAGAAGGAGGCGGCCGCCTCCGACATCCCGGCGGAGGCCGCGCCTTCCCGCACTCCGATTGTCCCTCGTCCCCGTCCAGACGTGACGATGGGGCTGACCGAAAAGGTCGGCATCGGTTGCGGCAACCTGTATATCACGGTCAATTACGATGAAGAGGGTATCTGCGAGGTGTTCACCAACACCGGAAAGGCGGGAGGCTGTCCTTCTCAGTCTGAGGCGACGGCCCGGCTTGTTTCGGTGGCTCTGCGGTCGGGCATGGACGTCAAGACCATCACGGGTCAGCTCCGCGGGATCCGCTGTCCCTCCACCATCCGTCAGCCGGGGATGAAGTGTACCTCCTGCCCCGATGCGATCGCCCGGGTGATCGAAAAAGTGGTCGCCTCCAAGGAATTTAAGGCGGTTGCCACCCATTATGTGGCCGGCAATACCGAGGAAGCGGAAAAGGCCGCGGCCGCCGCTTCCCGGAAAGAGACGCGGGAACCGGCCGTCGCCGCCCAGATTCGGGTCTGTCCCGAATGCGGCGCCGCAGTCGAACATGAGGGCGGCTGCGTAATGTGCCGCAACTGTGGCTATTCCAAGTGCGGGTAAATTTGTACTGTCTCGCCTATGGGGGAGGGGGATTGGCCCCCTCCCCCCTTTTGTTTGTACATCGCCATTATTCTCATTCCGGCACGGAGAAAGTACTCGCCTGGCTCTTTTTGCAGCCCGACGGACAGAGACAGCGCTAGGCAGACCCGTCCGCAGCGGGCTTGCGAATATGGGGCCCCTGTATCCGGGTATCCAGCGAAAAGCGTTGTGAAAATAGAATATCTGTGGTATTATGAATATACTCCCCGCACCCATCGCCGTAGCAGGCAAACCAGAATTTCAAGAGGATATAAATAGGATGAAAGATTTACGTCCGTATATTCGAGACAGTATATTCAAAAAGTTCGAGTTTCAAAATTATGGACATGCATTGGAAATTCTCAATGCTGCGTTTCCGAAGGAATGGAACGAGATACAGGACTGCCTGGAACAACTGACGATTTCCATCGACGATCTACAGGCGGCGGGGGGCAACGAAACAGCCATTCCCAAAAAAT
Source organism: uncultured Oscillospiraceae bacterium (assembly GCA_900553525.1). GTDB lineage: Bacteria > Bacillota > Clostridia > Oscillospirales > Acutalibacteraceae > UMGS1623. Next base: position 5,838 of record USDZ01000029.1, on the reverse strand, counting down.
TTGACGATGTTTTATACCCTCTGGGGTGGCGAGAAATCCGGATAACAGGCGATCTATTGGTGAAGTTATATCCCCGCAGGGCCAATCAGCGAGGCCGGTTTGCAGACGAGCCTTTTGATGAAAAAATAATAGAAGGGTATATAGACGGACACAATATTGATTTTATTAAAGATAAAGTGGCTTTCGACCTGGAATGGAACAGCAAAGATCAGACTTTTGACCGGGATCTGCTGGCTATGCGGACCTATTTCGACTGCGGCTTAATAGAAGTGGGGATTATAGTCACCCGTTCGAAAGAATTGAACGATATTTTTAAAGAGGTTACGGATCGAAATGGTAAGCCGCTCATGCCGAAGTATGGGGCCAGCACGACTTGGATGGGAAAACTGGAATATCGGCTGAAATCGCGCAGAAACGGTGGCTGTCCGATTTTAGCCATTGGAATTCAGAAATCTTGTGTTGAGGGATATTGACGATGGATGATCGCATAGCAAAGACGGAATTGGAATCCACGATCGAGGATTTCAGGCGTTATACGGCGGGGAAAAAATATAAAACCATCTACGCCGATCCACCCTGGCAGTTCCAGAACCGGACGGGGAAAGTGGCGCCGGAACACAAGAGGCTTACCCGATACGGAACGATGAGGCTGGAAGACATCAAACACCTGCCCGTCGCCGATGTGGCCGATGAAAAAAGCCATTTATATCTGTGGGTACCCAACGCTTTATTGCCCGAGGGCTTGGAAGTGATGCGGGCATGGGGCTTTGAGTATAAGACGAACATCATCTGGGAAAAAGTGAGAAAGGATGGAGAACCGGACGGCAGAGGGGTTGGCTTTTATTTTCGAAATGTGACGGAGATGCTGCTGTTTGGGATTAAGGGCGATAAGAACAGAACCTTGGCGGCCGGAAGGAGCCAGGTCAACTTGATACGGGCCATGAAGAGGGAGCATTCCAGAAAGCCGGATGAATTTATTCCCTTAATTGAGAGCTGCTCATCCCCGCCTTTTTTAGAACTGTTTGCAAGGGGAGACCGAGCCGGCTGGGATATGTGGGGTGATCAAGCGAACGGGGAATACGAGCCGACCTGGAATACATACGCAAATCATACCGTTGCGGCGGAGGCCGAACGGACGTCCGGCGGCTTGGATAAGAACCTGGACGAGTGGACATGAGTTCCCCGAAAAGTGCACAGATCTTATAGTAGGGCTCGCATCATGGGGTACCTCATCGTTTTGATCATAGGCCTTGTAATCGCCTTTATCAGCTTGATGTTGTCCTCATCGAGAATATGGGAATTTATGAGCGGTTCCAAAAGAGACGGATTGACGGAGGAATATCTGTATACCCGCCGGTTGGGGATCTATATCGGCGGCGAGGGCCTTTTGATATGCTTGCTTACGGAGTTGTGTATAAAGCTGGATACCCCGATCCCTCTGTTTATCGGGCTCCCGATCAGCGCGATCGGGACCGTTGTCCTTCTCTATTTCATTCATAAGAAGAAACCTGTATAAAGGCGGCTTTTTGCTCGAAGACAATCGGGGGCCTCCCTGTCGCGAATCTAAAAAAACCAGCGGCGAGATTTCGCCGCTGGTTTTTCAGAGGGTTCTGCTTTTTCTTTAGCCCTGCCCATGCGGGCGGAAGCGCACCGGAAGGGATCGTCCCCGGTCAGGTGGGGTCGACCAGGATCCAGTCGCGACGGCTTTCCACGGTTTCGCCGTTCATGGTGTAGGATGCCGTAACCGTATAAGTAGAAGCGGTTTCCGTCTCCGGCACGGTGACGGAGAAGGTCTGGGTTTGCCGGTCCTCTCCGTTCGCGTCGCCAGCCTGCCGGACGGAATAGGTTTTGTGATAGGTGTCGCTCTCCACGCCGTCTTTGTAAACGGTCAGGGTGACTTCCAGATTTTCGATATCTTCGTTGAGATCGTTGATGACGGTGACCGGAAGTTCCCGGACGGTCCCTTTGTCGACCGATTCGGACCAGTCTCGAATCACGATGCCCACCGGGGCAAAAGCGTTGCGGAACGCCTCCTTGATACAGGGGCGTACGGTGGGGGTGCTGATGTCGGGCATCAGGATATCGCTGGTCTCGCGGCCGGGAATGGAATAGGAGAGACCACAGAACTGCAGGATCCCTGCGTGGTGGCGGCCCTCGCGCCAGAATTCGGTGGACTGAGCGATGACTTTCGCATAGTATTCCAGCCGCTCCTCCGGGGTGGCGTCGGGCAGATACTTATCGAAATGGTCCTTGCCCAAGGAGGTCACATTGCCGTTGCGGTCCAGCCACAGCCATCCGTATTCGTTCAGGATTTTGGGATTCTCGTTCTCCCAGAGGGCGAACGAATTCCTGTGAGGTTCGTTCGAATAGCTGTTGAAACTGCTCAAGGTAAAGTTGAGATCGGCAAACGGATAGGGATGGCACTCACAGGTGTCGGTCTCCCCCGGAGGCTCCGACCAGCCGTTGTCCCAGCCGCGTCCCTGAAGGTCGTAGTCCCGAACCGCCTGGATGACTTCGCCTGTCAAGGGATCGTCATACGCTTCATTTTGTATATCCCAATGGATGACGGAAGGATGATTTCCCTTTTCTTCAATCCAGGCCTTTACCTCGGGCGCCAGCGTGTCTACCGTACAGTCCTCGGGATAATCGCCGCAACTACCCCAATAGGGATATTCATCCATGATGAGGAACCCCTCTTCGTCCGCCACGTCGTACCAGATCTCGGATACATTGCCGATGTGGAAACGCACTGTATCCCAATGCATGCTTTTGAATTCCGCATAGAGTTTCCGGGCCCATGCGGCGTCAAACGGGTAATTGCCATGCAGGGGATCCTCATAAAAGCGCCCCATCACGATATTGGTACCCCGCAGATAATGGACCTCACCGTTTAACATGGGCAGCTTGGTTTCCGGATCGAAGCCGAAGGTGCGCATGCCGAATCGCTCGGTATAGGTGTCTCCCGCGGTTTCGATCTCGATCTCATACAGGAAGGGGTGCTCCGGAGACCACCATTTGTCCGCCGAGAAATCCTCGATCGGGATGGCTTCGACATCTACCTGGCGGGTAGCCCCCGCGTCAACCGACACGTCCGGCACCGTATAGGTGCCGACCAGTTTCTTTTCCTGAACCGGTTGGCCGTTTTCATAGATGCCCCGTTCATAAACGCGGAAGACAACATCACCGGAGGAAGCCGTGTCCGAGCGGTTTTCCAGCGTGACGCGGGCCGCCACCGTTCCGTTGTCCAGGTCGGGGGCGGTCTGCAGCGCCGTCACCGAGGGATCGCCGCAGAAAATCAGACGGACGCTGTCGATGATGCCGGGATAGTACACGTCCTTTTCCATTTCCCAACCCGTGTGGGCCGGGCAGAGCGGATCGTGGGTCTGCTGGCTGCGGTTCCCGAGCATGATGCCGATCTCGTTTTCTCCGGCCTGGAGATAATCGGTAACATCGGTCAGAGAGGACGTGAAATTATAGGGATATTCGTCCACGAATTCCCCGTTGACATAGATGTAACGGCCGTAACAGGCTTTCCCGATTTGCAGTACAGCGCGCCCTTCCGGCACCGACGGCAGGGTGACGGTGGTGCGCACCCAGAGGGCCGATTCCTCGTCGAAAGAATACAACTCGGGCTCGGCTTGGTCCCACAGCCCCGGAACAGGCATCGTGGTTTCAAAAGTGTCGGGTATGCTCAACGGACCCCGGTCGTACGCATCGAAATAGGTGGCGGTGCATTCCCAAATTCCGTCCAGGACGAGTTCAAAGCGATCCGAACCGGACGGGAGAGTATCGACATGAAAGGACGCGGGTTCCAGAGATAATCCTTCATTCGGAGAGGAGGATCCTTTTCCGGAAGAACTGCTGTCCGGAGAAGGAGAACAGCCGGAAGCGATGCAGACTGCGGTCGCCAGACAGGTCAGTAGAGCGCGGTTGAAGATTTTTTTTACATGCATTTTCTTACCTCTTTTCCATGTAGTGAATTCTTAAGCGGCCGAGAATTTGTTGACGAAAAACGGGCGTGTCTAGTCTCTCACCTTCTTCCGGCCAAAAATGAAGAATAGCGCCAATAAGCGATAGATAAAAATTGTTTACAAAACAGAAAAATTCTTTACACTATATTAAATACAGCAGCCCACAAGGAAAGTCAAGAGTTCAGATGTGCTGTATTTTTGGACAATATGAGGAGGGACCGGAATGAACAAAAGTTCATTCCGGTCCCTATTGGTCGGAAGTTCAGTGTTTTTGAGCTTTTGGATAAGGGAAATACGGTTGCATCGGGCGCCGACATCCTTTATAATGAAATAGGTAAGATAGGATAGGATATTACCGCCTTTTCGGATAATCCAGGCCGTCGGGCAGTCCTAAAATGTAATCGGCGGACACTCTGTAAAACTCGCACAGCTTTTTCAAATGGCGGAGCGGCAGAGGATGGGCTCCTCTTTCATAACGCGAATAGACCGTTTGGTTGATTCCCAGCATGTTGGCGATTTCGGTTTGTGTTTTGTCCTGATCTTCACGCAGCGACCGAATGATCTCAGAGGGTTCCATGATCTACCACCGCCCTAACAGCTTCATCTCAGGCTCAGTTTATCATAGTACCGATGAGTACTAATTATTCTAGAACTTATAAGTACTAAACAAGTGCTGAAAATGGAGGAGTGGTCCATGATCGGGAAAAAACTCAGAGAACTGCGGAAGGAACGGGGCTGGACCCAGGCGATCCTTGCGGATCGACTGCATATGCACCACAGCAGCATCTGCTATTGGGAAAAGGACCTCAGTGAACCGCCTCTGGAAATGGTCCGCAAGCTGGCCCTGCTGTTTGGCGTGTCCGCCGATTATCTGCTGGATCTGCCGCCCCGTAGCGCTGCCGCCGGCGGGCAAACAGAAAATACGGACACGGCGGAAGAGCAGAGGCCTTCCGCCATGTCCGGCGCAGACGGGGAATCGCGTCTTCCGGCCTCCGAGGAGGCGTAAAAAATCCAAACTTTTTTTCAAAAAAGCTTGCAATTTGAAAAAGGTTGATGTAAAATAATCGGGCACGACTGTGAAAGGCAGGGCTATTTGTGCCCTTTTGCAGGCGCGCGCGACTGCACGATATGCGATGAAGCGGGAGGTTGCGGCCGGTATGGCCGGTTTTTCCGCTGAGTATGTCCGATTTCAAACCGGGCGACAAGGACACTCTGTGCACCGCCTTCGGACTTCCGCCGGTGCCCCGTGGGGCTTTTGCGGCGAGAGAGGGCTGTTTGCGGGCACAGGACGCTGTTATCCGTACCCGGACCCTGGCCAGTCCAGTATCCGGGTTTTTCACAGCCGGGGAAGAAACACCCGGCGAGGTGTACGGTTTCGGCGCCGCCCGCCAACTCAATTTTTCAAGGAGGCGTTTTTCAGTGGCAGTCAAGGAAAAAATCCGCATTCGTATCAAGGGGTATGATCACCAGCTCGTCGATCAATCGGCGGAGAAGATCGTCGAGACCGCGCGGCGCACCGGCGCCCGGGTGTCAGGTCCGGTTCCGCTCCCCACCGAGAAGGAGATCGTCACCATCCTGCGCGCGGTCCACAAATATAAGGATTCCCGCGAGCAGTTCGAGTCCCGCATCCATAAGCGGCTCATCGACATTCTCCGCCCATCCAACAAAACCGTTGAAGCCCTGATGGGGCTTGAACTCCCCGCCGGTGTGGAAATCGAAATCAAACTGTAACACGGTTTGCGGATTTTCCGGCGAGGTCATGTTCCCCTGTTTCGGAAAGGCGGCTGCGGCCCCGGCGCAAGGGTGTCGCCAGCGGTCGGCGAGGAAACGGCGGAACCAATAACCTAGGAGGTATAGACATGCAGAA
>USDZ01000028.1 GCA_900553525.1 uncultured Oscillospiraceae bacterium | reverse complement strand
TTTGATTTTCGTTTGCCTCAATATCGACACAATCATATGCGCACCAACCCCTTTCCGCTTTTTGCAGGCAAAACAAAAATACCCGCACATACAGACTGCGAAAACACAAGTAAGCGAACGGCATTGGTTCGCTTTCAAATGTTCCGCGCCTATGTATGTACGGGTATCTACTGAAAAATGGCGCTTTATAATTCAGTTGTTTATGTTCATTCAGTTTTTATCTCAATGTTTTCTTAGTATATCATGCAGAACTAATGTTTGTCAAGGCCTTTGTATATTTATTCGAGAACTGGGCAATACTATTTAGTTTGCCACAGAAAAGCTGACCGAGTTCGCACCCGGTCAGCTTTTTTCTGCAGCTTTACTTTCCGTTGCTGTGCCTGAGCTTTTTGCCGTTGTTGACAATTTTTCCGCTGTCGCCGGGGGCGAGGGTCATTTCTTGTCCGAAGCAAGAGATGCTTATGGTGCGATCCGAGTCGTTGATAAATTCCAGGCTGTCCACATCCGTATCGTACAGGCGCAGAGAGAACGGATAGACGAAAAATCGGATTTGACATTCCTCTCCGAACAGGACGGAGTCTGTAAACATACCAAGATGGATGAATCGGGGCAGAGGCTCGCCCTCCGTCCCGTCTTCGTAAACATAGGTGACCTTTTGAACCAGCGCATCCTTCTCATAAAGATATATTCTTGCGCCGATTTTCTTCAAATGACTTTGCATAATGTCCGACCTCTTTCTGCCGTTTGGCAACACAAACAGATATCACAAAACAGCGAAAAAGTCCAGATAAAATTGAAAAAATGAGTTCAGATAATTGCCTTTTTCTGATTCTCTTTTTCAAATGAAATTATGACTTGCAAAAGCGTTTTTTCCAAGGTAACATACAACGACCTTTATAGAACCAAAGGGAAAGACAATTTCCGAGTCATACTTTTCGGATACAATATATCCGGAGGTAAATTGAGATGAAAGGACGAATTTTAACAAGCAAAGCAATCGGTTGCTTCAAAAAATATTTGCGGGAGGAGGAGAAAAGCAAAAATACAATCGAGAAGTATTTGCGGGATGTGCGGGCGTTCGCCGCATATTTAAAAAGTGCTGAAATCACGAAAGAGGCGGTTATCGCCTACAAAAACAAACTGCTTTCCGAAAACTATGCCGTTCGTAGCATCAACTCTATGTTGGCGAGCATCAACAATTTATTTGTTTTTCTTGGGTGGGCGGATTGCAGAGTAAAATCCATCAAGGTCCAGCGGCAAATCTATTGCTCCGAAGAAAAGGAGCTGACCAAAGCGGAGTATATGCGGCTGGTAAACACCGCAAAGCAGAAAGGAAACGAGCGGCTAAACCTGATTTTACAGACCATCTGCGGTACAGGGATTCGGGTATCCGAACTGCAATACATAACGCTTGAGGCGGTAAAGCGCGGAGAAGTTGTGGTTTCCCTAAAGGGCAAAACACGGTCAGTTTTTATTGTGAAGGAACTGCAAAAAAAGCTGCTCCGTTACGCAGCGGAGCAGAAAATAAAAAACGGCGTGATTTTTGTAACACGGACGGGCAAGCCAATAAGCCGCACGAATATCTGGCGGGAGATGAAAGCGCTGTGCGGAAAAGCCGATGTCAATCCGCAAAAGGTCTTTCCGCACAACCTGCGCCACCTGTTTGCAAGAGTGTTTTACGGTATCGAAAAGGATATCGCCAAACTGGCGGATGTTCTTGGCCACAGCAGTATCAACACAACACGAATTTATATCATTTCCACCGGCAATGAACACCGCAGACGGATGGAACATATGCGGCTGATAATATAAAAAAGCCGCCCTGATCGGCGGCTGAGTACATAATCTGCATTATGTTGTAGATGGGCATAACTTACCCCTCTTATTAATATTATTATACTACACAATATAAAGAATAACAAGTTGTTTTCAACCGAAAAGCATGATTTGCAAAGAATTTGTCAAAATTTAGACAACACAAATTAGCCTTGAGCGATTTTCTTTTTAAGAAAACGAAAAAGGCTTGGTCTTTTATGCCCATTTTTAATACGAAACCGTTTTATGTATCTGAGATATGTTTGTCTCAGATTGGACCTCTAACTTTTTAATACAACATAATGCAGATTATGTTGCAATTCATTCGCTGAGGGAGAGCAAATATATGAAACGGATCCGTTGATTATTTCTTCTGCAGCGGCAGACCGACAGGATGCTTCTGCGCGGGAAAGAACGGACGGAGCATAGTGCATCCGCAGGGGAAACGGAGTAAAACCGCATGGACGAGTTGAGATACGCCAATATTGCGCTGGATATTTTCAGCATCATTTTATCTGTGCTGCCAATCGTTTACCTGGTCAGCAACCACCGGTACCGTCAAAAGCTGAACCAGTATTTCCTTGGCATCTGCATCTCCAATATTTTCATGATCGGGGGCGACCTGCCGGACTGGCTCCTGCCTACAGCCGCCGAAGCGTCGGAGAAATGTATCCTGTCTGCCGCCTCGGCGGTCTACTACATAGCTTCCGCCTTTGTCCTGTATTTTTTTATATGGTACGTCATGGAATATCTGCAAATAACCGGGCGGGCAAAAAAATTCTGCTTACTGTATGCGCTGCTTTTATGCAGCGTGCAGGTCGTCTTCGCTGCGATCAGCCCCTTTACCGGTTCTATCTTCTATATAACGGATAACGGATATCAGCGCGGTCCGCTGTTCCTGATTTCACAGTTTGTCCCGCTGCTGTGCTATATGCTTTTCATGGCGCTGGTCATCATCTATCGGAAAAAGCTGCGGGTGCGGGAAGTTGTGTTCTTTTTGCTGTACATCTTTATACCGCTGGGCAGCGGCGCAGCTCAGATGGCCATGCGCGGGATCGCCGTGGTCAACGTGGGTGTCACCGTTGCCATCCTGGTCATCCTTATGAACGTACAGTTTGAGCATGAGGTGATGATGAAGGAGCAGGAAAAGGAGTTGGCCGAACGGCGGATCGACATCATGCTCAGCCAGATCCAGCCCCATTTTCTGTATAACTCCCTGGCGGCTATCCATCATCTGTGCGAAACCGATCCGGAAACGGCCAAAAAGGCGATCGGAAAATTCTCGAAATTCCTGCGGGGGAACATGGACAGCCTGAAAAAGCGTGAGCCGATCCCTTTCGGGGCTGAACTGAACCATGTCATGAATTATCTATACCTGGAGCAGCAGCGGTTTGGGGACAAACTTCAGGTGATCTACCAAATCAAAACAGAGGATTTTATGATCCCGCCCCTTACCCTTCAGCCATTGGTGGAAAACGCCGTGCAACACGGCATCCTGAACCGGAAAAACGGCGGTACGATCATCATCCGCACCGAGGAAACGGATGAGTACGCCGTGGTGACGGTGGCCGACAACGGTGTCGGGATAGAGAACGCGAAAGGGCGCACAGTTTTAGGAGAACATTCCCATATCGGTATTCCCAACGTCCGCAGCCGGCTGGAAGAAATGGTGGAGGGCAGCCTGGAAATCGAAAGCAGCGGCCGTGGGACAACGGTCACCATCCGCATCCCCTGGACGGGAGGACTTGGCATATGAATTTCTTAGTTGTTGACGATGAGCCGCTGCAGCTCCGGGAAATCGCATCCGTCCTGCGGAGGCTACGGCCGGAGGTCGAAATTTTCCCCTATACATGGCCGGACGATGCACTGGAATCGGCGAAAGCGCATCCGATGGATGTTGCTTTTCTGGATATTCAAATGGGCGGCATGACCGGGTTGGAGCTGGCGGTACGGCTGAAAAAGGCAAAACCGGATATCCATATCATTTTCGTGACCGGGTACGCGGAGTATGCGGTGGACGCCTTTGCCATGCACGCGACCGGTTATCTGCTCAAGCCTGTCACAGAGGAGGCGGTCAGCCGGGAACTGACCTTTGTCTACAGCGGCCGACCGTCTGAGAAGCGTATCCAGGTCAAGACTTTCGGCGGGTTTGACGTTTATGCGGACGGGCAGCCGGTTCGGTTCGGCCGGGCCAAAGCCAAGGAACTGCTGGCCTATCTCGTAGACCGCAGGGGATCGTCCGTTACGACAGGAGAAGCCTATGCTGCCTTATTTGAAGATGCGGAGGATACGCCGTCCGGCAAGTCGTATTTCCGCACTATTCTCCATGAGCTGATCGCGGCGCTGAAGAAAGCGCAGGCCGAGGAAATCCTGGTGAAAGGGCACAACAGCTTTGCGGTCGACCCGGAGACGTTCGACTGTGACTATTACCGGTTTTTACAGGGAGATCCCGCGGCGGTCAACGCCTTCCAAAACGACTATATGCAGTCCTACAGCTGGGCGGAAATCCGGAATGCTGAACTGGATTTTTGGGAATACAGGGAGCCCGAACGCCGATAAAGTCAGAGCTTTGCAAAAGGCTCTGGCTTTTTCTATCCCGTTTGTTGCGCTTTCGTTGCGCTTGGGCTGATATACTGAACACAAATACATGCAGGGATGGGGTATTATGACGGTTCTGCTCGTTGACAGCGACAAACAGGCGCTGGACCGGGAAGCCAGGCGTCTGGCCGGCCGACAGTCCGGCATGATGGTCGTCCTTCACAGCAGCGCAGACGACGCCATAAAATTTGCGATGCGACACGACGTCGATATCCTCTTTACCAGAAGCGTGCTGACGGAGATGACCGGCCCGGAACTGATCGAGAAGATCCGTCGGCTTCAGCCGAAGGTCGAGTGCCATATCCTCCGGAGAGATGAAGAAGTCCCCCAGATAATCCCTCATTCTGACGCCTATGACGGCAGTCTGAAAGAAAAGGAAAAAATAGATGAAAGATCACATATACATAAAACAGAGAACAGGCAGCCGGCAGGCGGCTGTCCCCGTCAGGACGGGAAAAAGAAAGGCGATGACGATATGACTGAACAGGAGCTGCGGAGTTTAAGCAGGAAAGAGCTTTTGGAAATGATGATCGAGCAGGGAAAGGAACTGGAATTTGTCAAAGCGGAATACGAAAAGGATCTGGAATTTCTGAAAGCCGAGTACGAAAAAGAAATCACGTCCCTTAAAGCAGAACTGGAGGACGCCCGGAAGGCCCTGCAGAAACGGGAAATCGCCATTAATGAAGCAGGCTCCATTGCGGTGGCTGCCCTTCAGGTCAACGGGGTTTTCGAAGCGGCGCAGGCCGCCAGCCAGCAGTATATTGAAAATATCCGCAGCCTCAGCGACCGGCAGGCGTCCATCTGCGCTAAGCGGGACGCGGACAGTCGGGCCGAAGCCGACCGGCGGCTCCGGGAGACAGCGGCGAAATGCGAGGATATGGAAACAGCTTGCCGGGAAAAATGCGTGGCGATGGAGGCGGACGCCAAACGGCGCTCGGAAGACTACTGGACCGAGGTTTCCACCCGACTGCAGGCATTTTATGAAAACCATCAGGAACTGAAAAAGCTGCTGAACGTCGGTCTTACCATTCCCAAGGTATAAACGGGGTGCCGGTATGAAACAGAAAAGAAAGACGTCCTTTCCCACGCTCCAGCAGCTGGAAGCGGAGCTGGCGCGGGAAAGAAGACGGGGATGGCATCAGCGGAAGCAAAGGCTGGGTTCCGCCGCCCCTCCGCCAAAGCAATCGGCGGAAAAGGATATCGGGCAAAAGGTGCGCCGGGACGGCATACCGGCAAAAGCCGTTCCTTCCCCGCCCATGGTAGAGCAGCTGGAAGAAGAATTAAAGAGGACAGCCTATCAGAAAAGGTTCCGGCGGATGGTGCGCAGCACTGTTTCCGCGCTGATCGTTGTGGCAGCCGCCGCTGTGCTGATTTCCAACCTGGTGCTCCCTATCCTGCGGATTTACGGCACCTCCATGATGCCGGCGCTGACAGACGGGGACATTGTTGCCGCCGTCCGCAGCGGCTCCTATGAACGCGGGGATGTCATCGCTTTTTACTATAACAACAAAATCCTGGTCAAGCGCGTCGTCGGGCTGCCAGGCGAATGGGTGGATATCGACGGGCAGGGTCAAGTGAGCATCGACGGCGAGCCGCTTGACGAGCCGTATCTGGAAGAAAAGTCGCCGGGCGAATGCGATATCGAGCTGCCCTATCAGGTGCCGGACGGGAGGTATTTCGTCATGGGGGATCATCGCAGCGTATCCAGCGATTCCAGAAGCAGCGAGGTAGGCTGCGTCCCGGAGGAAAAGATTATCGGCAAGCTCATCTTCCGTCTGTGGCCGCTTGACGAATTCGGCGCAATCGAATAAACTCACAAAACTGCTTACGGAAAGGAGGGACGGCATGAAACTGCCGAAGAGGGAAGAAAAAATACGGGAATACGCGCGGGCGCACAGGCTGCATAAACGCTGGTACAGGCTTACGGCTCTGCTGGCAGTTTTGTCAGCTATCGTGACAACAGCCGTCCTGATCCTTCCCGCCGTTACCATGGAAAACACCGGCTATGACTTTTCCGGAAATATCACAAGCGTCACAGTGGAACGGCAGCAGGACGGCCAATGGACCCAGAGCGATACGTTTACGGACGGCGATACCGTCCGGGTCACCATCCGCTACGCCATCCCGGCGGGAGAGATCTGGGAGGACCGGCGGGATATGCACTACCAGCTCCCCGCCGGCATTGCCCTGGAGCAGACGGAGACGGGCGATGTGTATCTGGAAGACGGGCGGCGGGCCGGCGCCTACACCATCTCCCCGGAGGGCTTGATCAACATCACCTTTGATGAGGCTTTTGCCAACGGCGAAGCATTTTCCGGGAACCTCTATTTCCAGGGCTCCATCGCCCTGGCGGAACTGGAAGAGGGTGAGGAGATCACATTCGGCGGAACAGGCGGAACCATCACCGTAGTGCCCGGGGAAAAGCGATACAGCCTGAAAATCGGAAAGGCCGGCTTCTATATCCGGGACGAAGAGACGGCAGGGCTGTATGAAGGCCTGGGTCTTAAAACGGAAGCGGAACAGCTGATCTATAACCTGTCGGTCTATACCAGCAAGGATACGGACGGAAGCGATGGCCCCATCACCGTCCACGACCAATTCACGCACACGCCCGCCGGCAGCCGCGTTATCTATGACGAAAACAACATCGTGATTTATAAACGGGCCTTTGACGTGGACGGAAAGCCTATCAGCATCACAATGTCCGGCTATACCGTCAAATATACGCAGCAGGACGGGACGGGCGGCGGTGAGGCCGGCAGCTTCACCATCACCGGCCTGCCGGCACTGGGAGAAAACGAGGCCTATGACATCTATTATACCGCCAGGCTGCAGGACGCTGCGGATACCTCTAACGGCTATATAGCGGTATCCAATGAAGCCGCAGCCAAAGACAGCTCCCAGACAGTTACCGCCGAAGCCGCCGTGGAGATCAGCCGACGTATGGTACATAAGGAGGCCGCCGCCAACGAGGGCACCGGCAATGTGCAGTGGACGGTTCTCCTGAATGAAGACGGCCGGGATCTGAGCGGCCGGACATTCCGGGACGAGATGACCTATACTCTGAATGGTACGGCCGCGGAATATAACCCGGAGGACATCCGGAGCCTCCGGGTGACGGCTTACGAACTCAACGATGTCGGGCAGCAGTTGTCAAAGGGCGACGTAACGGCAGCATTTGAAGCGCTGCTCGGATTTGAGAACGGCGCCATGACGGTTTCATTCCCAGCAGCCGGAGCGTGGCCGGAAGGGCTTTCTTCCGACTGGATTTATGAAATCGTTTACGAGACGCCCTATCCGGAGGGGGCGGAGATTGGAGAACAGATTACCTTTACGAACACCGCCCGGCTGGACGGATATCACATAACCGTGAACTGGGGGAGCAAAGTCCCGGAGGTCGACTACGGACTGGTAAAGAGAAGCACCGGTCATGATCTGAACACCGGGACAGATGTTGGTATGATAAACTGGGAGTCCGCCGTAAGCTACCCGTCTGTTGGCTTTGAACTGGAAAGGCTCCAATACATGGACTGGATGCCGGACGCCTATTATGACGAGGGCGGACGGTTTATTCCGGGCAGCCATTACACCACGACCGCCACGCTGAGGGATACGCTGCGCATTGAAAACGCAGCGGGACAGAAGCTTGTTTGGGGAGAGGATTTCACCGTCAGCGCGGCGTATGCGGTGGATATGCCGGAATATGATACATTCCAAACGGCGTGGAACAACACAGAAACCATTTTCGCACAGAACTTGACCGATCTGACGGACGGGGCGGACAGCGACAAGCCTATCGCGCTGTTCTGTATCACCTTTACGGAAGCATCCCGGACGAAGCTGGAAGGCGGTCAGCGCCTGTACATCAGTTATCAAACGCTATTGGACCGTCTGGGAGTGACAGACGGGAATCTGGTGAAGATCGACAATGTCGGATCGATCTTTGGCCACACGGTACAGACGGGGCTGGAGACAGCCTTCCACCAGCAATTGAACAAGCAGGTCAGCAAAACTGGCATAGCTCCCAGCGGCGATGATTTTGTCCTGGATTCCGACGTCTATGTGGACGGCCCCGTTGACATCGACCTTGGGGATACCGGCGGCAGAATTTACTACCGCATTCTGTTCTATAACTATGGGGATGTCATAGAGTTCCATGATGACCTCTTACAGGAATTTGATGGAAAGATCGGCTTTGATCAAAATATGCGGATCTACGATGCAGCTACCGGCGAAATCATAGGAACTGCAAAAATCTGGGGCCAACATATCGATAGTAGCGGTAAATATTATGGAAATTATAAATTGTACGATCTGGATGAATATCAGGACTGCATCATCGGCCTGTACTATTCCATCGACGTGAGCGGCGACGAGGCGCTGGCGGATTTGGAAGAAGGAGAAACCCATACCTACACCAATACCGTGGAATGGACGGGCGTCGGCGGGGATTCCTCCACCGCCCACGTCGCCAGCAGCGAGCCCACTTTGAAAAAAGACGGTGTTTTGACTACTGAAAATGGGGAAAATCTCGTTTACTATTATGTGGCGATCAATCCCGATGGGCGGGACCTGCACCCGACCAGCAATTTGCTGGAACTGCGGGACAGCCTGACACTTCCCGCCGGGGCTTCTGCCGCCCTGCGGCCGGAGACCATCGGATTGTACCATTATGACCCCGGCAATGCCGCCGGACACTTCTTAGGCGAAGAAGTGACGGAGGAGGAGTTCGACAGGTTTGAGGCGGTCCGGACGGAGGGCGCCGCAAACACTTACACCTTCACTGTCCCCGACGGGATGGCCTGCGTGGTGGTCTACGCCTATGCGGTCAATCCGGGGACCAGCGCCCTGGATGAGATACCGGTGAACAACACCGCTGCCCTGCTGGGCCGGGCGGTCATCTCCGCCGGGGACAACGTCACCATAAAAGCCCAGGAATCCGGAGGCCAGGTGAACAGGGCTACCCTGACTATCTATAAAATCGGCGGAAACGATGTTGCCAACCTGCTGCAGGGTGTGCTTTTTGACCTGTTCCGGTATGAACGGCAGGAAGACGGAAGCTACGGCTGGGTACGTACCGACCTGACTGCCAAGGGAGAAATGGCCGAAGACGGAGGCTACCATTTCGTCACCGGCGGGGACGGCGTCAAGGGCGCTATCATCCTGAACTTTCTGGACGAGGCGGACGGAGACAGTTCCCACTACAATACCCTCTACCGCCTGACGGAATTCCGGAGCATCGACGGATATCAGATCGACCCTACGCCCCGGTATTATGTGTGGGGGGAAGCTGGCAGGACGGAAGCGGAAACGGCTGCGCTCATGGCCGACACCCTCGCAAAAGCAGGGGTAAAATGGGAGCAGGTCACCTTCATCCCCTTCGGCGAGAGCAGGACGGAAACCATCAACAACGAGCCTACTACCACGTCCATCTCCGTCACCAAGCAGTGGCAGGATCTGGACGGCAACGCGCTGACGGAAGAACTCCCGGGCAGCGTTACCGTCACTCTGTATCAGATCGTAAACGGTGTGACGACAGAATATCAAGCAGAGGGGGTGACAAACCCTGCCGTCCTCAGCGAAGCTAACAACTGGTATTACAGCTGGAAGAACCTTCCCAAAGAGATCGGCGGCCAGCCCGTCACCTATACTGTGGCGGAGAAACCTGTGGATGGCTGGGAGGCTGCCTACACATACCCCGACGGGGGCGATGAGTCCACCGGCGTGGCTAAAGGCAATATAACCGTTACCAACATCAGAGATTCCAGCTATGTCCTGCCGGAGACCGGCGGGATCGGGCCAATCTTCTTTATAACCGCGGGACTGTTCCTCATCGGAGCGTCCGGCGTGGGATATTTATATCTGCGGCGGAGGCGCCGACGGGAGGGGGATGCCTCATCACCTTAATTTTCCTGCACGATTAACCCATAATTTCTGACAAAAATGAAAGGAGCAACAACAAAATGAAAAAACTGAAGAAACTGGCGGCAGTCCTGCTGTCGCTGGTCATGACAGCGATGCTGGCGATTCCGGCATTGGCTGCGGGAGAGTATTCCATTACCATCAACAACGAAAAATCTGGACATACATACGAAGCCTACCAAATTTTCGCCGGCGATGTGTCCAGCGATGAGGCGCAGGAGGGCAATGAGGAAGGTCCCATCCTCTCGAATATCACCTGGGGTAATGGCGTGAACGGTGCTGCGCTGTTGGCGGCGCTGAAAACTGCCGACAATGCGAAATACGGCGCGTGTGAAACCTCTGCCGACGTGGCAGAGGCACTCGGCATAGAGAACGCTACCGCCGCTGACGCGGCAGCTTTCGCGGAAATCGCTGCGCAGTATCTTGCGGCTGTTGCAGGAACCGCTACTGAACCCGTGGAGGGAAACTATGTAATCGGGAACCTCGACGCCGGTTACTATCTGGTGAAGGATCAGAACGGCAGTTTGGAGGGCGACGCCGATAGCGCTACCGAATATATCGTCCAGGTGCTGGGCAACGTGACGATGGAACCCAAGGACAGCGATATTCCCACCGTGGAGAAGAAGGTCTCGGACGAAGAATATACGCAATATGAAGGAGCGCAGGGGCCTGACTATCAACCTCCCTATGGTTACGGGTACAACGATGTGGCTGACTGGGACATCGGCGATTCCGTGCCCTTTAAGCTCATCGGTTCCATTCCGGATATGTCCGCCTATGATACCTATGAGTACATTTTCACCGATACCCTGTCTAATGGCCTGACCCTGCAGGCAGGTACCATCAAGGTGTACATAGCCCGTAATCCGTATGATCAAGTGAATAATTATGAACCGTTGATTATGGGAGCGGATTACACCCTCGATGTGCAAAATGTAGGTGCAAACGGCGGAGGCTCTTTTTCCATCGCTTTTGAAGATTTGAAGACCAATCGATATCTCACCGGAGCAAATAAGGAAGAGTATCATTACGTCATTGTGACCTATGACGCCACCCTGAACACCAATGCCGTGATCGGATTGGATGGTAACCCCAACAGTGTAGATCTTCAGTTCTCCAACGATCCTAACGGGGAGGGTCTGGGCCGCACTCCTGAGGACACCGTCATCGTCTTCACCTATCAGCTGGACGGTACCAAGGTGGACGGTGAGGATGTGGACACCAAGCTGGAGGGCGCTGAATTCGTGCTGCTTAACGGCGGCCATACCCAGGTCGCTCATATAGAAAACGGCAAGCTGGTTGGATGGGTTGATCTGCCGGAGGGATATAATTACGAGAATTACAAAGAAATCCCCTATGAAACGTGGGAAAAATTCAACGCAACCAACAATGTTATTATGACTTCTACTGCGGAGGGCGTGTTCGGTGTATCCGGTCTGGATGATGGAACGCTGTATCTTTTGGAGATCAAGGCTCCCAATGGGTACAACCTGATGGAGAATGACTTGAGGATTGATATTGCTGCCACTACCGCTAATGGCCAGACTTGGGATGGTGTTCCTGCTAATGCCCTCACTGCCCTGACCATCGCGGTTGACCAAGGCAATGCTGAAAATGGCAATGCCCAAACCGGTGCCGTGGCCTTGACTGTGACCAATAACCAGGGTTCCACCTTGCCTGAGACCGGCGGCATCGGCACGACCATCTTTTACATCATTGGCGGCGTGCTGGTTGTAGGCGCGGGCGTCCTGCTGGCTGTCCGGCTTCGCATGAGAACGGAAAATAAAGAGTAATTCGCATTTTACATACTGCTGCTGCGGTCGGGAGGGGACTCCTCCCGGCGCCGCAGCGGTGAGGAGAGCCCTGCATGAAAAAAACTGCTACGAAGAATAGAATTGTTGTCATTCTCTTAATTGTCGTGCTTCTGGCAGGGCTGTCCTTACTGCTGTATCCGTTTGTCAGCGATTACTGGAACTCCCTGCACCAGTCCCGGGCGATTGCCACCTATATGGAGGCTGTAACAGAGCTGGATGAAGCCGCCTATGAAGAGTGGTGGGATGGGGCAAAGGCCTACAACGCTTCCTTACCGGGAACACAGAACCGTTTCCTGCCAGACAAAGAGGAACAAAGAAACTACGAAAAGCTCCTGGATATCTCCGGAACCGGCATCCTCGGTTACGTGGAAATTCCCAACATCGACGTGCTGTTGCCGATCTATCACGGGACCGACGAGGAAGTCCTGCAGGTCGCCATCGGGCATATTGAAGGTTCCTCCCTTCCGGTGGGCGGTGAAAGCACTCACTGCGTCATATCCGGGCATCGGGGCTTGCCGTCTTCCCGGCTGTTTACCGATTTGGATCAGCTAACCGAAGGGGATATCTTTATCCTGCGGGTGCTGGACGAAACGCTTACCTACGAGGTGGATCAGATCCACATCGTCGAGCCGGACGACACCTCCCTGCTGGGAATTGAGGAAGGGCAGGATCTCTGTACCCTGATTACCTGTACCCCTTACGGCGTCAATTCCCACCGGCTTTTGGTGCGCGGGCACCGTGTAGAAAATCAGGAGGCATCCAGTACGCTCCGCATCACGGCGGATGCCATGTTGCTCGATCCCCGGCTGGTGGCTCCGTTGATTGCAGCGCCGATCCTGCTGGCGCTTATCCTGCTGCTCCTGTTCCGTTCACGGAAAGGAAAAAAGAGAAAGAGGTGATGGATAGATGAATGTCCGGCTGTGTTTGCAGCGGCTTACAGCCATACTGCTCATCCTGATCATTGGGATATGCGGTATGCCGGCGGTTGTTTTGGCAGCCGGGCATATCGATACCGACCGGGAATCTTCCCTTCGCGTTTATTTTGGAGAGGACGGAACCGGTTTCCCCGGCGTAAGCTTTTCTATCCATCGCGCGGCGGATGTTTCAGAGTTTGGCGTATACACGCTGACCGGTGATTTTGCAAAGTACCCGGTCAGTTTGGAAGACTTGGACAGCACGGGCTGGCGGGCGCTGGCCCAGACCCTTGCCGCCTATACCGCTCGGGATGAGTTGCCGCCGTTTCAGACGAAGGCAACCGGGCAGGACGGAGAATGCTGTTTTTCCGGACTGACCGCCGGTTTATATCTGGTGATTGGCGAACGGTATACAGCTGAAAACGCCGTCTACACCCCTGAACCGATGCTGATATCCCTGCCCAGTTTGACAGAAAAGGACGAATGGCTATATGACGCGGAGGTTTCCTGCAAATTTGACAGCGAAACTATACTGACTTTCGTCGAACGCAAGGTGCAGAAGGTCTGGAAGGACGACGGGGAAGAAGACAAACGCCCGAAGCAGATCTCCGTGCAACTTTTGGAAAATGGAACGGTTGTGGATACCGTGCTCTTGAGCAAGGAAAATAACTGGGAATATATATGGAAGAATTTAGACGGCGGTTCCCGGTGGCAGGTCACGGAAGCCGAAGTGCCGGACGGGTATACTGTCGCCATTACACAGGAAGGAACAGTCTTTATCATGACGAACACCCGCCCTTCCGAGCCGCCGAAGCTGCCGCAAACAGGGATGCTATGGTGGCCGGTGCCGGCGCTGGTCTGCGGCGGCCTGCTGCTGATCGTGGCCGGCCTGGTGGTGCGGCGCAGACAGGGGGACGGTCATGAAAAGAAAAGGTAAGGCGGGAACCATTTTCATAACGGCGGGATCACTACTATTGGCGGGGGCCCTGTTTTTGGTTGGGTATAACATGGTTGACGAATATAGAGC
>USDZ01000027.1 GCA_900553525.1 uncultured Oscillospiraceae bacterium | reverse complement strand
ATTTTCTCCAGTTTCTCAAACATCTTCAACTACTGGAATAAAGCCCCTAGCTGTTTTACGGGCGGGTCTCGTTCGTTGTTTGTATGACTCCCTCAGAAAATTCCTTTCAGGATTGCCAATCCGTCTTGAACCGGCGTTTTTGACCGAATGGAAGTAATTTTTTATGGATAAGGTGTGAAAAGCACATTCAGACATAAAATTCAACATTTGCACGAATATGTGAAAAATATTGACTCTAATTTTTTTAAAAATAGCAAATTTGGACTTGTGAGTGAATATATTTTTATCTTGTCGGAGACAGATGTATTTTTTATAATAAACGTAAAACGAGGCTTTTGCCTATCGTGTGCAACAAGCCTGTTTTATGGATTATGAAGAAAGGAGTATACCATGGCCAAGGCAGGACGTTGGATCTGTTCAGGACTACAGATTTTATTAGTAGGAGGACTGTTGCTGTCCATGACTGCGTGTAAACCAGAAGAGGCGTCGTCCAGCACCCCGTCTCAGGGTGGAGAGGGCTCGACGGCCGCTACCCCGGTTGAATTACCGGAACTGCCCGAAAACAAGATACTGGTGACCAATCCGGGCGAGGGGGATTTTCTCATCGCACAGGATGGGGAAGCTATGGCTACCATTGTGATTCCGGAGTCGCCCAGCGACAAAGTGCAGGCGGCTGCGGCGGATTTGCAGACGTATTTAAAAGAGATCACCGGAGGAGCCACTGTAAAGATCGGGTTTGACAACGTCGACCGCAGCGAAGGCAATTATATCCTGGTGGGTCCGACCAAGCAGACGGCGGCGCTGGGGATCGAGCAGCCGACGGGGTATCCGGACAATGAGCGCGTCATCCTCAAGCGGGAGGGCAACTATGTGGTGCTGCTGGGGAACGACGACGGTGTTTTCCGCGGAACGGAAATGGCCGTAACCATGTTTTTGGAGAATCTCGGCTGCGGCTGGTTCGGTACGGAGGATTTGTGGGAGGTAGTGCCGAATTATCCGACCCTGGCGGTGGGGGAGATGGACATCAACCACACCCCGCAGTTTAGTTCCCGCGGCACGCGTATTGATTCGCACCATAACAACCTAGATCTGCGCTGGTATCAGGTGAGCAAAGAGACCATGACCGGGCACGGGCTTCCGAACATGATCCCGATCCATGAATATTATGAGTCTCATCCGGAGTGGTTCGCGTTGGTGGATGGTTCGCGTGATCCTTCGACACAGACCTGGTGGCAGTACGACTATTCCAACAAGGAACTGGCGGCCGAAGTGGCGAAGAAGATGATCGCGTATTTTGACAGCAATCCCTACATGATGAGCTATCCGGTTACCTCCAACGACGGCTGGGAAGAGAGCTGGTGCGAATGTGACGACTGCGCGGCGCTGGGAAATCCGACCGACCAACTGTTGTATTTTGCCAACAATGTGGCAGAGATCGTGTCGGAGAAGTATCCGGATAGAACGCTGTCCATATTGAGTTATCATAACAACTACTTCCCACCGGAGAATGTGAAGGCCCACCCGAATGTGGAGATCATGTTCTGCCGGGAGGCCAGCATGACGACGCCGCTGGATCTGAACAAAGCGGTACTCGGGAAGAACAGCATCACGCATAATACTTACACCCAGTCTTGGCTGGATAATTTCAAAGAATATATTCAGAAAGCTGAACCGCAGCACATTTCGATCTGGGAATGGTACTGCATTGCGGCGGAGGATGCCTCCTGGGAGACTGTCCCGTGGGTGCAGGGGAATGTGGCGACACGGAACCAAGCCCTTTGGAAGCAGAACGGTGTTGAGTATGTCTTTTATGACCAAGGTCCGCTTGCCGGTTACCGCGAAACCGAAAAGAGCTTTCCTCTGCGCTGGCCGCTGTGGTATGTGGCGTCTAAGGGAATGTGGGATGGCAGCTTGACAGGCGAGCAGATCCTGTATGACGCTTGTATAAAGCTCTATGGCTCTGCGGCCGGGGAGATGTTCGGGTATTACAAGGCCCTGGCGGACTCGAGTGAGATGTGCGAAGCGGAGAGTATCTGCTGGATCCCCTGTATGCCCAGCGAAATGTATACAGATGAACGTGTAGAAGTCATCAATGCGGCTATCGAAGCGGCGAAAGCCAAATTGGATAGTGTGACGGATGAACAGAAACAGCGGATGGAAAACCAGTTTGAGATTTGGAATAAGGCTCTGTTCATGATCGATTACTATTGATCGGCTGTATTTAAAACAAAGCGCCTGCCGCGGCAGGCGCTTTTTTCTATGATTCACGATCTTTTATGTACTGGTCGAGAAGGTGTCCATGTTTCCGGCAGAGAGGATATGGGTTTAATATAGTTAAAGCCCAGCCAAAAATAGCGAAAAAAAGACAATATTGAATCACAATAAAGCAAATCTGAACCTTCTTATATCGTTTTTGAACCTTGCTAAATTTTTTGGCATTTTTTATAATGAGAATGTTGCATAGGGATATAAATTTGTCTAGGAGTTGAAGGAGAGGTAAGTGTATGAGCAAGAAGGGTCAGTTGATTCGAAGAGGTGTGCAGACCTTGCTGGCAGGGGCGCTGCTGCTGTCCATGACCGCGTGCAAGCCGGGAGAGACATCGTCCAGCACCCCATCGCAGGGTGGAGAGAGTTCGACGGCTGCTTCTTCGGCGGAGATACCCCAACTGCCTGAAAACAAGATGCTCGTGACCAGTCCGGGCGAGGGGGATTTTCTCATCGCACAGGATGGGGAGGCAAAGGCTACTATCGTGATTCCGGCGTCACCCAGTACCAAGGTGCAGGCGGCTGCGGAGGATTTGCAGTCTTACATGAAACAGATCACCGGGGCGGATATTCCCATTGTGGACGAGGACGAGGCATCGGCCGACGGCAACTGTATCCTGGTAGGGCCGACCAAGCAGACGGCGGCGCTGGGGATCGAGCAGCCGACGGGATATCCAAACAGCGAGCGCGTCATTCTCAAACGGGAAGGCAACTATGTGGTGCTGCTGGGGAACGACGAAGACCCCTATGAGGGAACGGGATATGCGGTGACGATGTTCCTGGAACAGCTGGGGTGCGGCTGGTATGGACCGGATGAACTGTGGCAGGTGGTGCCGGAATATCCGACGCTGGCGGTGGGAGAGCTCGACATCGATCACACGCCGCAGTTCCGTGCCCGGTTTACGCAGGTATATGCGCAGAATCCAGAGGTGGGACGCCGCTGGTATCTGGGAGGGGACAAGACGTCGACCGGCCACGGCATACAGTCGCTGATCCCCGTAGAGGAATACCTGGAGAGCCATCCGGAATGGTTTGCGCTGGTGGACGGCAAGCGGGATCCGCTCTCTCATTATGGGTGGCAGTATGACTATTCGAATTTGGAACTCGTTGCCGAGGTGGCGGAAAAGGTCATTCAAAAATTGGACGCCGAACCTATGCTGACGAATTATTCCATAGCGGCTAACGATGGATTTGAAGAGGGCTGGTGCGAATGCGAGGACTGCGCGGCGCTGGGGAATCCGACCGACCAGATTCTCACGTTTGCCAACCGGGTGGCGGAAATCGTATCGAAGGAGCATCCGGACAAGACGATTTCAATCCTGAGCTATCACAACAGTTTCTTCCCGCCCGAGAAGACAAAAGCCCACCCGAATCTGGAAGTGATGTTCTGCCGGGAGGCGAGCATGACGACGCCGCTGGATCTGAACAAAGCGGTACTCGGAAAGAACAACATTACCCACAACACGTATACCCAGTCCTGGCTGGGGAATTTCCAGGAGTATATTCAAAACGCCAGCCTTCAGCATATCTCGATTTGGGAATGGTACTGCATCTCCGCCTGGGATACTTCCTGGGAGTATCTCCCCTGGGTGCAAGGGAGCGTCGCGACGCGGAATCAGGCTCTCTGGAAGCAGAACGGCGTCGAATATGTATTTTATGATCAGGGGCCGTGGTCGGGCTACCATGAGACGGAGGAGAGCTACCCTCTGCGCTGGCCGCTCTGGTTCGTATCATCGAAGGGCATGTGGGACGGCAGCCTGACGGGCGAGCAGATCCTGTACGATGCCTGCCGGAAGCTCTACGGCTCCGCCGCGGAGGAGATGTACCGTTATTACAAGGCCCTGGCGGATGCGAGCGAATTCTGTGAAGGTGAAAGCATCTGCTGGGTTCCCTGCAAGCCCAGTGAAATGTACACCTATGAATGGCAGGATAACATCAACCAGGCGATCGAAGCGGCCAAGGCCAAGCTGGACGGTGTGACGGATGAACAGAAACAAAGGATAGAGAATCAGCTTGAAATTTGGAACAAAGCCTCGTTTATGATTACAATGTATTGACTTTATACTTTTGGACGACGGTTCCGGCACGCGGTTTGGATAAAGCAATTTTATAAAAAATTGGTGCCGGCATCCCGGCGGCGGATTTTGCGATAGTGCAGAATCCGCCGCTTTTTTTGTATAGCCGCTGCAAGCTCTTGGAATACTCCGTGGACAGGGTGAATATAGTGGTGATAGAAAAGCCAAGAGCATAAAGGAGAGGTGTACATGGACATTCAGGTGACGAACAAGGTCATCGGCACCACGGAAACCTTGTTTGACGACTTTGATGAGCGGCCGGTGGATTGTGATTTTGTGCTGCCCGATTATCTTCCCGATATTGCGGCAGTTCTCAAATGTATCATGAAACCGGTGGTACAATCCAAGCAGATCAGTGGAGACCGGCTGATGGTAGACGGTGTTGCCAATATCCGGGTTCTTTACCTGGACGAGGCCCGGAAATGTGTGCGCAGTTGTGAGTTTTCTCAGCCGTTTACCAGTACCTTCAATGTTAAAAACCTCGGAATAGGGGCGTGTATCCGTCTCGATGCCAAAGCGAACTATGTAAACTGCCGGGCTACCAGTCCCCGTCGCCTGGACATTCACGGAGCTTTCAGCGTCAAGCTGAAAATCACGGCCGAAGGCGGAAGCGAAGTCGTTTCATCCGCGAAAGGCGAGGGGGTTTATACCCGCACAAAGCCCTTATACTACACGGTTCCGGCCTCTTCGGCCGAAAAGCCCTTTACCATCAACGAAGTTTTGGAACTGGGGCCGGGGAAACTGCCCGCTGAAACCCTGATCCGCAGCGACGCGGCGGCCAATGTGCAGGATTGTAAGATGATGCCAGGAAAGGTGATTCTCAAAGGAGTGGTACTCTTATGTACCTTATACGCGAACGACACCGTTGCGGGGACAATGGATCGCGTGGAGCATGAAATTCCTTTCAGTCAGATCGTCGATGTGGATGGTTTGGACGAGGAATGGCTTTGCGACTGCCGGTCGGATGTAACGGCCTGTGATGTACATATTACCCAGAATCCAAATGGTGAGAATGTTTTGCTGTCGGTATCCATCAAACTCCTCGCCCAGGTTCAGTGTTATCGAACGGGAGCCTCAGAGATGATTACCGACGCTTATTTGACAAGCTACCCACTCAAGCTGGAAACCAGGAGGGTAGAAACGCAGCAGCTTTTAGCGATCCGGAAAGACGTTTGCCCGGTTAAGGAAACACTGGAACTGCCGCCTGAAGGGGTGGCCGGAATCGTCGACATGTGGTGCGAGGCAACCCCGGTGACGGCACGCTGTGAGGAGGGCGGTTCGGCCGTAGATGGCCGTCTGTTAGTTTCCATGCTCGCTAAAGACGGAGGGGGCCTGATTTCCTACTACGAACGGCCGGTCGATTTCGTTTTAGAATTTTCCGATAAATGCAGCAGTATGACTGTGGAATTCGAGGTTTTGGGGGTGGAATTCGGCCTAAACTCCCAGCAGATGGATATCCGAGTCCAGATTGGGGTCAGGCGCCACTGCATGATGACGGACAGTTGCATCGCCGTCACCGGAATGACGGCGGATGAAAGTGCTCCGTTTGCCAAAAGCGAAGCGGAGCAGCGGTGCGCACTGAAAATTTATTTTGCCGGCGGCGGGGAATCTCTGTGGGAGATCGCAAAGAACTGTCATACCTCCATGGAGGCAGTCATGGAGGAAAACGGATTGGCGGCAGATGTGTTGTCCGAAGACACTATGCTGCTAGTGCCGTTATGCTGAAGTAGGAGGGCGATGAGATGGAAGGACAAAACATTTACGATGTCATTGCTCGCCGGACGGGCGGCGACATCTATATCGGCGTGGTGGGACCGGTTCGGACGGGAAAATCCACCTTTATCAAGCGGTTCATGGATACACTGGTAATTCCGAACATTGACAGCGAGTATAAAAAGGAACGAGCCACCGATGAACTGCCTCAGTCTTCGGCCGGCCGGACCATTATGACTACCGAGCCCAAATTCATTCCCGAAGATGCGGTTACCATCACCGTGGACGGCACCGCCACTCTCAATGTGCGGATGATCGACTGTGTTGGTTACATTGTTCCATCCGCCCTCGGCTATATCGAAGATAATGCGCCGCGGATGGTCAAGACGCCGTGGTTTGACGAGGAAGTCCCCTTTAATATGGCCGCGGAACTCGGTACCCGAAAGGTTATCAACGAGCATTCGACCATCGGACTGGTGGTCACAACCGACGGCAGTATCACTGAAATTCCCCGGGAGGAATATGCCGAAGCGGAAGAACGGGTCATCCGGGAATTGCAGGATATTCACAAGCCCTTCGTGGTCCTACTCAACTCGGTCAATCCCACCTCCTCTGCCGCTATGCAGCTCAGCGCCGACCTCGAATCGCGTTATGGCGTACCGGTGATGCCGGTCAACTGCCTGGAGCTGGATGAGGCGGGGATACGGCGGATACTTGAAAAGGTTCTCTTTGAATTCCCGGTTCGGGAAATTGGAATTGAACTGCCTAAATGGCTGACCGGACTTCCGAAGAGCCATCCCATCCGTCAAGCCGTCGTCGAATCCATCCGGAGTGCAGCGTCCGGCGTCAAGAAGATCAGCCAGATTTCCGCGATGGCGAGCGAAATCATTGCCTGTGAGTTCGTGGATAACGCCAGACTGACCGCCGTGGAGCTTGGACGGGGCAGCGGAACCATCACGGTCAGCGTACAGCCCGGACTGTTCTATCAGATACTCGGAGAGACCACCGGCATTCCGATAACGGATGAGGCGTCTTTGATGAACACGATGACCGAACTGGCCGCTATTCGTAAGAAATACGATAAAATCAAGAACGCGATGGATGAAGTGGAAGCCACCGGTTACGGTATTGTGATGCCTTCCCTTGATGAGATGACTCTTGAGGAACCCGAGATTATCAAACAAAGCGGTCGATATGGCATACGATTGCGGGCGGAGGCTCCCTCTATCCATATGCTCAAGGCCAACATCCAAACCGAGGTATCGCCTATTGTGGGGTCTGAAAAACAGTCGGAAGAGCTGGTGAATTATCTGCTCCGGGAATTCGAGGAAAGTCCGTCCAAAATTTGGGAATCCAATATTTTCGGCACTTCTCTATATGGACTGGTCAATGAAGGACTTCATAACAAGCTTTACCGGATGCCGTCTGACGCACGGCTCAAGCTCAAGGAAACCGTGGAGCGGATTATCAACGAGGGATGCAGCGGGCTGATCTGTATCATTGTATAAGAAAACGGCCATCTGAAAATTGGCTTTCAAAGAACTAAATGGATCGCAAATTCTGTATATAGGATCCGGGTTTTAAGGATTCCGATCGTGGAAAGTTTGGGTTTGCCAAATCTTACAATTCCCCGGCTTGTAGAAAGGAATGAGTCAGAAAATGCCGGAAGAACGTCCATTCCGTGATGAACGCCCATTTCGCAGGCTGTCGGGTCGCCGTGGAGCCGGGGGAGGCGCCAAACGCGCCTCCCCCGCCGGGTGGCAGCTTCTGCTGGTACAGAGTATCTCCTGTGTGGTGGTACTCCTCATCGCCTTGCTACTGCGGGTGGCCGGGGGAAGTGCCTTTGAGCAATTAAGGGAAAAATTTAATCAATCCATCATGGACAATACCTTCGCTGCCACGATCGCCGGTCTATTTGAGAAGCCGGATGAGATCGGATCTGGGTCCAGTTCAACCGGGTCTTCTTCAGGTGACGCACCCGCCTCTGCTGTATCGGAGCCGGGCGCCGAGAACGGAGGGACAGGGGGACAGGACGTGCCGATGAGTACGGTCAAAGCGCTGTATGCCCCCGAGGGAGCGACTTTTGCCAAACTGCAGGTCAACCGAACCGCTTGCCGGCCACTTCCCGAGGGGCAGTATACATCCTGGTTTGGTTATCGGGAGGATCCGATCAAAGGAGGAACTGGATTCCATACCGGACTGGATATCGGATCTCCCGCGGGAACGCCGATTGCCGCCATGTTTTATGGCGTGGTGAGAGAAACGGGTACCGATAAAAGTTACGGCCATTACGTCAAGCTGTACCATGGAGGCGGGCTGGAGATTTTGTATGCTCATTGCTCCGAGATACTCGTGGAAAAGGACGCAGTGGTCCGAGCGGGGGAAAGCGTGGCCAAGGTAGGAAGCACCGGCGATTCCACGGGTAATCACCTGCATATATCCGCGTTTCTCAACGGAATAGCCTATGATCCGTTACCTCTGATGCCGGAAGGGCTCTATGCTTGAGCTGTGCATAGGGGGTATCCCTTGCCGCTTTAGTCTACTCTTTCCCGCTATGGTCGCAGTATCTGTGACTCTGGATCCCAGCACTTTGACCGTTTGGTGTCTGGCCGCATCTCTGATGCATGAAACGGGACACTTCATCGCTTTGCTGTTTTTCGACTGCAAACCGCGGCGAATAAGCCTCGGGCTATTCGGCATGCGGGTAGAACAAGACCCGGCAAAACGACTTGGTTATCGGCAGGATGCTCTGGTTTCTCTGGCCGGACCGGCAGTAAATCTCGTAACCTTCTGTATCCTCTCCTTTACACGGGGAAACGAGGCCGCCGCTTTGGTGCATTTAACTCTCGGGGTGTTCAATCTGCTGCCTATAGAACCTTTAGACGGCGGGCAGGTGTTGTACTGCGTATTCGCCACGCATATGGATGAGGAATCGGCACGCAAATGGATACTCCGGGTTTCTGTTGTAACCCTTCTTCCGATTGCGGCCGCCGGTTTCTTCGTACTGGTTATGAGCGGCTATAATTTTACGCTTCTGGCTGTCAGCCTTTACCTGAGTTTGCTTTTGCTGTGTAAAGAAAGATCCTGATACGTGTAACCCCCACCCGTTAGCGGGTGGGGGTTACACGTATCAGGATATCTTGCGGGGCACCGCAGGGATGTTTGACGGCGGGGATTCAATATCCTTCCTGTCGGCGGCTTTTACGAAGCGCCTGCCGGCGTTCACCCGCGTCCCACTCAGCCCGTTCACTTTCGTTTTCCAAAAGCAGGCCGGGCACCGGCGTTGGGCGGCCCTGCCCGTCCAACGCCACAAGCACGAGATAGGCCCGATTGACCACTGAACGGGTGCCGTCTAAACTCTCCACATAGGTGTCCACCCGCACCTCCATAGAAGTACGGCCCACATGGGTAAGCCGTCCGATGAGCACCAAGGTGTCGTTGACATAAGCTCCCGCCTTGAATTGAAGGTTGTCGATCGCCGCTGTGATAACGTTGCATCCGGAATGACGGCGGGCGGCCACGCTGGCCACAACATCGATCCATTCGACCAATTTTCCGCCGAACAGACGTCCAGCCCCATTGATATGTTCGGGCATTAAAATTTGGATTTGTTCTGTTCGGGACGCGGAGACGCTTTTCTTCAAAGTTGGACACCTCTTATATCTTGAGAATAGATGTCATAGAACCGTCTTCTATTTCGATGAGAGTGGTTCCAACAAGCAAACCGCGTGGGCGGCAATGCCCTCGCCGGCACCGGTAAATCCGAGGCCTTCTTCCGTCGTCGCCTTGACACTCACCTGATCTATATGCAGGCGGCACGCCGATGCCAGGCGTTCCCGCATGGTTGGAATATATGGGGCGAGTTTCGGAGCCTGGGCCAGAACGGTGGCGTCCAGATTCAAAATCGCGTAACCGGATTCCAGCACATGATCTGCAGCCTGTGAAAGCAGGCGCAGGCTGTCTGCATTCCGATATTGTGGATCGGAATCCGGGAAAAGAGCTCCAATATCTCCGAGTGCCGCTGCACCAAGCAGAGCGTCTGTAACCGCATGGGCCAGCACATCGGCGTCCGAATGGCCGAGAAGTCCCTTTTCATAAGGGATTTCGGTTCCTCCCAGAATCAGGCGCCGGCCCTCTGTCAAACGATGTACATCATATCCATGTCCTATCCGCATATCCGCTCCCAGCCTCTATCCCATATGCCGTATCTGTTCTTCTACCCAACAGCGTTTCCGCCATGCTCACATCTTCCGGCGTTGTGATTTTGATATTCCCATAATCCGATTCGATGAGACGAACGGGATAACCCGCCGCCTCGGCCAGCTGGCAGTCATCGGTATAATCCCGGCCTTCCCGGACGGCCCGTTTCAGAGCGTCCAGATACAGATTCCGCTCGAAAACCTGCGGTGTCTGGACATTCCATAAAAACCGGCGATCGGGGGTCGCCGTGATAAAGCCTTTTTCGTCGGACACCTTAACGGTGTCTTTCACCCGTACGGCCGCCGCCGCCGCTTTGTCCCGATAAGCGGCTGTGGCTACGGCATCAATGACCACGGGCCGGATCAGGGGTCTGGCCCCGTCATGTACGGCAAAAAAAGCGGTGTTGTCGTGACAGGAAGAAACCCCACGGGCTGCGGATTCCTGACGGCTGTTTCCTCCGGGGATGATTTGAGTCAATTTGTGGATTCCATAGCTTTTTATAATATCATAATATTGCAGCATATGCTCTTGGCGGGCGACCAGAACAATCTCATCAATTGAGTTTGCCTGTTCGAAAGCCATTAATGTATAAGCAATGACCGGCACCCCCCGCAAGGGGATAAACTGTTTGGGGCTGCCCATACGGGCGGAAGCACCGGCCGCTACAATCACAGCAGCCGTCACCGGACGGCGCGCCGGTTCTTCTGTGTGTTCAAACACGCGCACATGGCCTTCCTTCATGCGGTATCCCCCATTCGGCTATCCTATCATCCACGATGGTTTATTATATACAGTACATGGATAAAAAACAACCATGCTTCGCCGTTTGGTGTGCAAAACGGCCTTCCTGATTTTCCGGAAAAGCCCGGCTTCAGCCGGCTGGATCCACGCCGCCCTCCAATGTCTTTTCATCGGCCATCAAATGGATGAGCTGCCACCGTCCGTCGATACGTAGAAAAGTCATCGTATAATGGGTGGGGTAGCGGCGGGTTTTGTAGTATTTTACAACATAATCAAAACTGGCCTCCACAGTGAAATCGTCCGGCGAATAACTGGTCAGGCCATACAGCTGAAAGTTTTCGAAACTATGGGAGGAATGGGTGCCGAACCAATAGTTGCTGTAACCGGCGACAGCCTTGTAGAAAGAAGAATCCTTATAGATATGGGCAAGCGCGTCCTGTTTGGAAGCGTCTTTGCTCAAATACTCCGAATAGGTTTTGGCCACTTTCTCAGCCAGGGCAAGCATCTCCGTTTTTTCTTCCGGTAAGACTTCTCCACACACGGTAAAGGCGTTGGTTGTATTCGGATCCGGACACAAGGGAACCGGAACACCGACGCTTGTAAAGGCTTCGGCCTTGGGCGGCAACAGCAGGCCTTCCACACGATAACGCTGTAAAGAGGGGGCCGCGGTATATTCCTCAATTCCGGTATAATACTCTGTCTGTACTTCCTCACCTGTCAGACCGGATGAAGCGATGTCCACGCCGTTAATCCAAAGGTCAAGTTTAGGTGAAACGGTGTAGGTATATGGCTCTAGATATGCCAACTCGGTGCGAACCGTCCAGGCGGTCCGGCCGTCCGCCGGATTGGGCGTAAGGTGAAGAACACCGATTCGTTCGTCACCCCGGTACACAATATACTGCTTCTGCGTGTCCGAATCGATGATCTTTTCCACCGTATGCAGATTTTCAGGTTCCCGGTATAGTTCCCGTAAGTAAGCGATATATTCCGATTTGCCTGTGAAGGCGGTCGGTTTGAAGCCGGACTCCGCATAGATCGTGTCAAAATCGCCCGTCCTGAGCAATTCGAGATACCGGTTGACGGCGGCGGATGGTGTTCCCGCCTCATAGCGGGTTAAAAATCGGGAAAGGGAGAAGAGGACGAATGTGCCGATTCCGAGTAATAACAGAAAATAGAAAAGAAGACCAATCCAAAACCAGGGGCGGGGGCGCCTCTTACCGGATCCCTTCAAACGGGTTTTCGCGGCAGGGGAAGAAACGTCCGGCGCAAGCGGCGATGTCTCGTCATCAATCGGTACGGCGATGACAAAATTCCCAGACTTGCCCGGATTCTGTTCGAGTTCCGTCATGGTGTCTCCTCTCATTCGACGATGATGGCGGTCGGGAGACGCCGTGAACCATACATGGACGCGCAACTGTTCACCGCTTCGCCTTTATACACCATCATGGTAGATGAACCGCCGTCCAAGTTGGCGGCATTTATTGCTCCATATTCCATCATGACATCGATACAGTCTTTATAGGAGGCGCCGAGGCTGTGGGTCTGACGTCCGTCGATGGTCAAGAGAAGTACGGCACCATCCGCTCTTTGACCGATGACAGTGCGGGGATTCAACCCCCCGCCGGTTCCGGAGACTTCGAGAGGTTCTCCGTTGACAATGAAAGCAGGTCCGTAACTGACGGCGTCCCGCACATGCTTTTCCATCGCCTCTTTTCCCGACATCCGGCCCACGAGCAAACGGTTCTGATCGTCAAAGGCAATGATGGAGACCACGGTGGATTCGTTTCCGTACCGGAACCGGCCGTCTTTTATCACGATGCCCAAAGGCTGTCCGCCCTTGCCGACGCCATTGGTATCCAGAAATTCGCCGCCGTTGACGGCCGCGGTGGCGTTGTATTTTTTGGCAAAATCCTCCACCCGCAACCCGGGCAAATCCTCGCCATATTGATCGAGCGTCGCTACTTTGACGCGGGAAGGATCGTGGACGATCATCATTTTCCCCTTGAAAGTCGGGCCGGACACGTCGAGCAGTTCAATCGTGTCTTTTGGTACTTCTTCATCCCTGGGGGTGAATTTCTCCACCGCCTTGGTATTGTTTTCTCCCTCAATCACGGTGTTTTTATGGAGGATAACCTCGATTTCCGACTCGGACAAAAAAAGACGCGGGATAAATTTTGCAGCACTCGTTTCCATCATGGTGGTGACGAACATATCCCGCGCAGTCGGGGACGGGCCTTTGCACATCAGGGCTACGGCGCCATAAGCGGTGGCCAGAACGCCAAACAGCGTCACCCCTAGGACAGCCGCGGTTCTGCCAATGATCCGCAGAAGCGGATGGGTGCTGGGAGAACGGGATGAAGTGGATCGCCTGTGGCGTGCATGGCGGCAAGACATGGGTAGTATCCCTTCCCCTCCGGCTGATGTAATCACAAAAGACCGATTCTTTCTTATGATTATACTCTCTTCAAAATGCGGCTGTCAATTGAGGTTACAAAGTTGAGATGGAAAGGAAAGGATTTTCAATTGATTTTGGTCAAAGGGGGAGAGGAGAACGGGAGAGGGCAAGCCGAATCGGTCAGAACGGCGGAAATGCGGCGGTTTTCTCCTTGCATCGCGCCATCCGCTATGATAGACTGTAAAAAACGGAGCCGGGGAGGGAGTTCTGGCGTGAAGAAGATACGGGACTGGTGGATGCTGCTGTGGCCGATCCTCCCTTTGTCGGCGGGTTTCGCCATTCTGCTGGGACTGCGGGAATGGCTGCCTGCGAACGGCATGCGGATTCTGATGATCGTCCTTCTTGTATCGGCTGCTGCCGCTTTGTTATGGTGGACATTCCGATCTCCCAACCGATCGATTGGGTATTTGATCCAGATCATGGGGGAGGATCCGTCTAAAAGGGCCAAAGGATTGCCGAAACTGTTATCCTCCAAACTGGAAGACGCCGACCGTGAACGGCTGATGAACACCGACTTCAGCCAGGTTAGCGGTGTCCGAAGGCTGAAGAGCGATGCCGCCGGGCGGGCACTTATGCAGCTATGGATTGGGGACAGCGTGTATTTTGCCCGGCTTGCGCATGCAGAGAAAGGCCGTTATATCTGGTCGATTGAATCGTTCTGGGCGAACGGTGAGAGTGGAGATTCAGTCCCGGATGCGAAAACGGCGGATTCCCCGTTCCGGCACAGCCGGAACGTCCATATGACCTTGGGGATGCTGTCGGGGGTCGCGGCCTTTTTTGTTTGCTTGTCGGTATTCACCTCAGGAGATCGGATCGATCGTATGATGGAGAAGATCACAACTGCCTCGGTGACGGCGCTGCGCGGCAATACCGAGATGGAGCTTCTGGAGAATCTGCCGGCGGAACTGGTGCCTTTTCAGGATGCCGTACGGGAAATGACGGACGAGATCCAGGAACACAAAATGGGATTTGAGGAATCGCTGGAGTCCATCCGATATGGGGACGTTTTGAATGCGCAGGCTTTGTCACAGGACCGGGATTTCGGCTTGGAAAATATCCTGATGACCCTCCGTCGGGGAGAAGATTTGGCGGAAGAATATTTCGCCCGAATGGGGGCTATCTGCAACCAGGAACATATGCAGGAGCTTTTGGATCGTCATGGGGTGGATTCTTCCGTGCAAAGCCGCTATCTGAGCGGAAAGCTCTATTACTTTGATATTGGTGATACGTCCCGCTTTTTGAAAGTTTATCAGTATACGACGGAGTTGGGTGAAATCTTACAAGACCATTTGGATGCCTGGAGTATCGACGAGAAGAATCAGCTTATCTTTGAGGACGAGTCGGTCATGGATCAGTACAACACAGTCTTTTTTGAGATGCAGAGGCTGCTGCAGGACGAGGACGGTTCGGCTCTCGCTTGACGATAAGCCGGACAGGGAATATTGCCTGTCCGGCTTATGTAGGATTGTCAAACATCTTGTACAGTCAGGGAAGCAAAGAAAGCAGCGAGTT
>USDZ01000026.1 GCA_900553525.1 uncultured Oscillospiraceae bacterium | reverse complement strand
CCACAACGCCGACCTTTTTCTCCTCGTCCACCGTGGCGTAAACAAGGCCCTCAGCCGCAATGCGGGACGCCTTTTTAGCAGCGGCGGCGAGCCCCTTTTCACGAAGGATGTCGATCGCTTTCTCCATATCGCCGTCTGTTTGGGCGAGCGCTTTTTTACAGTCCATCATACCGACGCCGGTTCTCTCACGCAGCGTCTGGACATCTTTTGCAGTAAATGCCATGTTATGACCATTCCTTTCGCATATTCTGGAAGTAACCGAGGGAACGGCGGAAAAATTATTCCGCCTCAGCGGCCGGTTCTCCAGCGGCTTCTTCCGCCTGAGTTTCCTCTTCCGCCGCACCGTCCTCGCCCTGACGGCCTTCGAGAATGGCGTTCGCCATCGTGCCCGCGATCAACTTGACGGCACGGATCGCATCGTCGTTGCCGGGGATAATATAATCCACGTCATCCGGGTCACAGTTGGTGTCTACAATCGCGACGATCGGAATCCCAAGCTTCTTAGCTTCCGCCACGGCAATCTTCTCCTTGCGGGGATCCACGATAAACAAGGCACCGGGGAGCTTATTCATCCCCTTGATTCCGCCGAGGAATTTTTCGAGTTTTTCAATTTCGTGGTTGAGCTTGATAACTTCCTTTTTCGGCAGAAGGTCAAACGTACCGTCTTCCGACATGGTCTTCAACTGGCTCAGACGGGTAATCCGGCCGCGGATGGTGCGGAAATTGGTGAGCATACCGCCCAGCCAACGCGCATTGACATAAAAAGCGCCCGCCCGCTCCGCTTCTTCCCGAATGGAATCCTGGGCCTGTTTTTTCGTGCCGACAAACAGCACGGTCTCCCCCTTGGCGGATAAATCGCGCACAAACATGTACGCTTCTTCCAGCTTACGGACGGTCTTCTGGAGATCGATGATGTAAATGCCGTTGCGTTCAGTGAAAATGTAAGGGGCCATTTTGGGATTCCAGCGCCGGGTCTGGTGTCCGAAATGGACGCCTGCCTCGAGCAACTGTTTCATGGAAACGACTGCCATAATGCAAAATCCTCCTTTGGTTTTAACCGCTGCAAAAGCTGCACGCCAAACACGATTTTTGACGGCATCCCCGCCAACCGCACCGGGCGGCACCCAGCGGAGCATCGCTTCTGCATGTGTTTTGCCGCAATAGTATATCATGAATGAGGCAATATGGCAAGGCCACCTATAAATTTCAGCATTTTTCTCTTATCATTCCGGCAATCCGCATCCTAGATTTGGCTAAAATCTACGAGGGATGCTACTTCCCTCCAAAGATTCCGCCCAGAATGCCGCCTTTTCTAGGCCTGGGTCCGGGACAGCATGGAGGCATGGGATGGTTGACCAATATGGTTTCATCCCCGATCACCTCGATTTCTTTCCATGAAATCACAATATCCTCGTCATGTCCCAGCAACCCCATACATTTGGGACGGCCATGCACGATGATGGATACCAACTGGGCCGTGCAGGTATCCACTTCTACATCATCCACGCATCCGATACGGGTTCCATCGCATATATTGATGACCTCTTTGTCGTGCATGTCCGTAATTCTGCAGAACATCTGTCTGCCTCCTTTTCGACACATTTTTCTATCTTAATGTATGCCTTGGCCGGCTAAGATAGAACCAAAGGAACCATCCGTAAATTCCAGCTTTTTACTGCATGTTTATTCCTGGAAGTGGCAATAATGGAAATACAGTTCCATATTCCGGGGAGGACGTGACCGTATGTATAACAAGGTGGAAATTTGCGGTGTCAACACGGCGAATTTAAAGGTTCTCAGCGAAAGTGAGAAAATGCGGTTACTGAAATTGAGCCGGGAAGGAGACAAAAAAGCAAGAGAGGAATTGGTCAACGGCAACTTACGGTTGGTACTCAGCGTTATCCAGCGTTTTACTCAACGGGGCGAGAATCTCGACGACCTATTCCAGGTCGGATGCATCGGCCTGATCAAATCGATCGACAATTTTGATCTGTCCCAAAATGTAC
This sequence comes from uncultured Oscillospiraceae bacterium, assembly GCA_900553525.1. GTDB lineage: Bacteria > Bacillota > Clostridia > Oscillospirales > Acutalibacteraceae > UMGS1623. The sequence goes on along the minus strand of USDZ01000026.1, from coordinate 13,650 downwards.
GGTTTTCCACCTATGCCGTACCTATGATCATTGGCGAGATTCGGCGCTACCTACGGGACAACAACGCCATCCGAATCAGCCGTTCGATGCGAGACACCGCCTATAAAGCCATGCAGGTCAAGGAGAAGCTCACCACCCGGAACCTGCGGGAACCGACCGTCGAAGAAATCGCCAAGGAACTGGATCTGCCCCGAGAGGAGGTTGTGATGGCGCTGGAATCGATTGTGGAACCGGTTTCGCTGTATGAGCCGGTATATTCAGACGGCGGAGATACCATCTATGTGATGGATCAGGTGGGGGATCATAACGACGACAACAACTGGCTGGATGAGATTGCCTTGAAAGAAGCCATCCGAGGACTCAATGACCGGGAAAAAAAAATTCTCAATCTGCGTTTTTTTAAGGGGATGACCCAAATCGAAGTCTCTGCCGAAATCGGTATTTCCCAAGCCCAGGTTTCTCGCCTGGAAAAAGGCGCACTCGAACGAATCAAAAAGCAAATCTGATAAAAATGCCGCATCCCCCATGCCTGCACAGGCAGCGGGGATTCTTTTTATGTATAATGAAAAGTCACTTTAAAAGATGTGAGCATAAATCACTCCGATTGGATTTGCATGAAGAATCACCACTTGCCATTCGGCCGATACCCCGGTATCCTTTGGAAGAGAGGAGCGGCGTTTCCAGAACGGAGCCTGTCCGATACAGAGGAAGGCTCATGCGAAAAATCGTTTATTGCTCTATTCTTTTATTGGTTTGCTTAGTCTGCGTATCCTGCTTCCGGGAGAAACAAAGGCCGTATGCCGACGCTGTATCTGAGGATACAGAGAATACAACGGTTTATCCATTCATTATGACAACATCCACCATAGAGGAAACAACGACTCGAGAAACTTCGACAGAAAAACCGACGGAGAAGCCAACAATACCCCCTACCACTTCCTCGGCGGCGCCCATCGTGACCACCATATTCCCTCCATCCACTTCCTTCGAGTGGATGGAGAGGATATATTATCCGGAACGCTCGATGTCTTTTTTGAGTCGTTTGATGATCTTTTTTTCCAAGCGGGAAATATAGGATTGGGAAATCCCCAAAAGATCGGCCACTTCTTTTTGCGTATGTTCCTGATTCCCGTTAATTCCGAAACGCAGTTCCATGATGATCTGTTCCCGCTCCGAAAGACGCGATACACATTCAAGAAGCAGATCCCGCTCCGCCTCCTGTTCGATGTTCCGATTGACCAGATCCGGATCACTGCCCAATATATCGGATAACAGGAGTTCGTTGCCGTCCCAATCCACGTTGAGGGGTTCGTCGATAGACAACTCGTTGCGCAGTTGCGTGTTCTTTCGCAGATACATCAAAATCTCATTTTCGATACATCGTGAAGAATAGGTGGCCAGTTTGATATTGCGTCCGGGGCAAAAAGTATTGATTGCCTTAATCAAACCAATTGTACCGATAGAAATCAAATCTTCGATTCCCACGCCCGAACTCTCGAACTTGCGAGCTATGTATACCACTAGGCGCAGATTGTGAGTAATCAGCAGATCCCGCGCCTCTCCCTCTCCCTCCGCCGCCCGCTGGATCGCATCGGCTTCCTCAGCCGGGGACAGCGGAGGCGGAAGCGTATCAGCCCCGTTGATATAATAAATGCCCTCTCCCCGCATGCGTGCACATAGCCGTCTCCACCACAAAACGGCACGCAAAAGGAAATTGCGCAGTGTTAATCCCGTCATGACCATCAACCTTTCTTGGCGGTGAAACCGACCGGATGCTGTATCGGAGAATATGCTATACCAAAAAATCGCCTATGTCGCAGCCGAACAACGCTTCATACTCTCCCCGTCCAAGCTCCTGGACCAACGCTATGTATACGCCGGTGATGTCTCTATCCACTTCTCCCCTGCCCGTTATCACCGCTTTTTGAGCTTGGAACGCGGGCAGCAGGCCCTTTCCTCCGACCGTTTGATAAGGGACCATCCGCAGACGGGTGGCCACGGCCTGCGTCGCACCCGTCTCCGAGGCTCCTCGATGAAGATCCGGATACTCTCGAACAGATAAGGCCTCCTGTAGCACAGGCGGTAGTCTGGAATAAATCGCCGATTGCCGGACTACAATAACCGGTTTACCGGAAAAAGGCTCGGTCAAATGCAGACCGGTGTCATAAAGAGCGCGGAGTTCTACTGTTCCGGCACCTCCGTCCAGTAACAACCGGTATTCCCGGTTGACCGGGGCTTTTTTTCGAATAAAGCGGTCGTAGAGCCGAATACATCCATAGCTTAATACCGTAAGTCCCACCAGCAGAAGCGGAGGAACATCAAAGTACACAACGCCATTGGCTACCACCAATCCCGCTGGAGCGGCAAAAAACCAAACAGCCGTTGCTATTCCGGCAAAGGCCGCCGAAATGACGAGGAATACCAGCATTTGTTTCCCATAGCTGCGGAACCCAAGCCAAGGAAAGGCCGCTAAAACGATCAGACTACCTGCGACTAATTTCACGAGCATGGAAAGCGCAAAGGGCATGGCCGGCAAAAAAATCAAACAGGAACTGACGCCGCCGAGAAGGGCTCCCAACACCAGCCTCCATCGTTTAAACGGCAGCCGCAGGATCCGGGCGGTGGACGATAACAGGAGAAAATCGATAAACCAGTTGAGTACAACCAGTACATCCAGATAAACGACTGGCATCCCGTTTCCTCCCTTCTCGTCCATACTCTCATTATAGCCGCGCACCCCGTCGGATACTGCCGAAGTGGGAGGTATCCCGTTTTTTTCTTTCCGTTTTCACGGTCGAACAGCCTCTGCCCGTATGAAAGGCCCAATTATGGCTAAAGTGTAAACTTTCGTTACATACTTAACGAAATACTTGCGCTCAACGGTGACATACTATACACTAAAATGGCAGACAACAAATGAAAGACCGTGCATAGGATCCTAAGAGAAAGGTTGCGATGACATTGAAAAAAGGCACGATAATTGGACTGAGTGTACTGGCCGTTGTAGTGGTGCTGGTGGTCGGGATAGTCGGTTGGGGCTTTTCCGCTTATAACAGCTTGGTCGCGGCGGATGAAAATGTCCAGGCGAAAGCGGCCAACATCGACGCCGATCTGACCCGTCGGGCCGATCTGGTACCCAACCTCGTCAATACGGTCAAGGGATATGCGGCCCATGAGGAAGAGGTGCTCACGGCCGTAACAGAGGCGCGTGCCAAGCTGGCCGGAAGCACCACTCTTGAGGATCGGGTCGAAGCGGACAATGAACTGACGCAGGCTCTAGGCCAGCTCCGCGTGGTGGTCGAGGCTTATCCGGAACTGCAGGCCAGTGAGAACTTCCGTACACTACAGAATCAGCTGGAAGGAACCGAAAACCGTTTGAAGGTCTCCCGCATGGATTATAACGAGGCTGTTCAAGAATATAACACGTTGCTCCGTCGTTTTCCGAATTCGATCATCGCCGGCATGTTCGGCTTTGAAAAGGCTGAAGGGTTTAAAGCCAGCGAGGCGGCAACTAGCAACCCTACCGTCAGCTTCTGACAGTGGGATTATGAGGAGGAGGCCGGCGGGCCCGACATAATTTTCTCAAATAAGAAATCGCCTTTTCGCCGTTCTTGAATAAGGCAGAATCCCGCAGTCGGGAAAGGAAGATCATGTATGAAAAAAGCGGCCGCCGTCTTGTTTGGCGTAATGTGCGCGATTTTGCTCTGTGTTCCGGCGTCTGCGGCTATCAAATGGAATCCGACCGATCGTTTTTTTATCAACGATTTCGCCGACGTCATCACAGCGGAGGATGAGGAACGGATCTACCAGGCCGGCGTACAGCTGTATGAAAAAACCAATGCGCAGGTGGTGGCCGTCACAGTACCTTCTCTCGACGGCATGGATATCAGCGATTTCGGTCTGCAACTCGGCCGCCAATGGGGCGTGGGAGATAAGGAACAAAACAGCGGCGTCGTTTTGCTTTTCGCTTTGGAGGAACGCCGGGTACGCATTGAAGTCGGATATGGACTTGAGGGTGCTCTTACCGACGCAAAAACGGGCATTATACTCGATGAATATGCGCTTCCCTATTTCCGGGAAGACGAGTTTTCCACCGGAATGTGGACGACCTACAATGCTTTGATCAACGAGGTATATATCGAGTACAATCTCTCTCCCGAGTCGGGATATACGCCGGTTGCGGATGAGGAAGAGAGCGCTTCATCCCTATTGTTCGAAATTCTCTTTGTGGCTGTAATTTTGGCGGCCGTGGTCGGACTCAGCCGCGGCGGTATCTTTTTCTTCCTGGGAGGGCCCCGCGGTCCCCGCGGGCGTGGCGGATTCTCCGGAGGGAGATTTTCCGGAGGCGGATTCTCGGGGGGCGGTTTTGGAGGAGGATTCAGCGGAGGAGGCGGCAGCTTCGGCGGAGGCGGCAGTTCCCGTGGATTTTGACTACCTCTAGGTGTCCGGCATCCCGAAACAATATGGCCCGGCTGGTACTAAGCCGTACCGGCCGGGCCTTCCCTTATTTTATCTCGTGCTCTGAATGCGGATTTCCACCCGGATCCCTTCACAAAGCGGTCCAAAGCATCCGGTTTTCATGGAAACAGACCGTCAGTCGTCCCTCCTCCTTCAAATACGCCAGATAGGAACGCACCGTGTAACCGGATAACCCGTATTGGAGGATGTCCAAACAAACACCGTGACGGTCAAAGAGCGCTTTCAGGATCTCTTCAAATGTATGAGGGGCCGCGCAGATGGATGTCAGTTCTTCCAGGAGTTCCATCGTCCTGGAACGGGTCAAGGAGACAATAGGGTGGATATCCGTAACCATATCGGCATGGGCCGGCACATAGACAGATGCTTCAAGCCGATCAATCACATCCAATGTTTTCAGATAGGTCCGTACATCATATAGAAAAGGCACTAGGTGTTTTTCCAAAAGCTGTTCTCCGGTTAGGCTGTCCCCCAAGAACACGACATCGTCCCGGGTGCGGAATCCCACCATATCAAAGATGTGCCCCGGCAGCGGAATCGTTGTCAACCCGCCCGGGAGGGGATCGGGAAACGGCTGGACATCGCTCGATTTTGCCAAGAGAAATTTGGTGCGAAATTCTTGTATGGGATACCCGCCGTACAACCCTACCGGTACCAAAACTGGGAATCTGCCGACGGCGGCTTCAAACGCGCTGGCATATACCGGACACCCCGTCTTGCCCTGAATATACTGGTTTCCACCGATATGGTCGGCATGAGAATGGGTAGCCAAGACCGCAGAAACGGTCCACCCCTTTTCCGAACATTGCCGGAGGATTTTTTTGGCAGCATCCTTGTCGCTTCCGCTGTCGATGAGAAGAACGCCGTTATCCGGCAAAAGGTAAACCCCGACCTTAGCCGGGGCTTCCATATAATACGTCCGGGATCCCACTTGGTGCAGTTCATACATCGGCATCCACTCCCTCAGGTGTTTTTATCCACCGTTTTCATGGTTTTCAAATTGCCGGATTTTCCATGCCGTTGTTCGAGCAGGGCGGACACATCCTCAGGGCGAATCCCTTGTTCCGCCATCATTACCAGAAGGTGATAGGTCAGATCGGCGATCTCACCGATCGTATCCTCAGAACGCCCATTTTTTGCAGCGATGATAACCTCAGCGCTTTCCTCCCCCACTTTTTTGAGTATCTTGTCGATTCCCTGGTCGAACAGATACCGGGTATAGGAATTGTCCGAAGGGTGGTCGCGGCGGTCGAGAATAGTGTCGTAAAGCATACGGATGCAGTCATTCATGGCCTTTCTCCTCCACAATCGTATCAAAAAAGCAACTGTGCGCCCCAGTATGACAGGCAGCGCCTGTCTGTTCCACCCGGATGAGCAGCGCATCGGCATCGCAGTCCCCGGATATGGACACCACCTTTTGCACATGACCGCTGGTAGCACCTTTGTTCCAGTATTCCCGGCGGGAACGGCTCCAAAACCAGGTGGTTCCGGTGTCCACCGTACGCTGCAGGGAACCCAGGTTCATATAGGCCAGCATCAGCACTTCACCGGTTGAGGCCTCTTGTACAATGGCGGGAACTAACGGGGATTTTTCAAAAAAACGCTCCAATCGCAAAGCATCGGACGGATAAGCCGCCGCCGCAATCGCCTGTGCAAGATCCAGTGTCCCGCTGTACAGAGACTTTCCACAGATCGCGCCGTAGAGACGCCGTTGATGCAATATCTCAATATCGCCGAGTTCTCGGATACCGCCAGAGGCGATGACACTACAGGAAACCGCTTGATCCAGACGTTCCAACGTCTCCAGGCTGGGGCCACTTAGGGTGCCGTCTTTGGAGATATCGGTAAAAATCAGAGTACGCACACCGATATCCTCCATTTGATGCGCCAAATCCAGATAGGAAACCCGCGATACCTCGAGCCATCCTTCAGCGGCTACCCAGCCGTCCACAGCATCAATCCCGACGGCGATCCGATCTCCGTAAAGCTTCACCGCTTCCCGGACAAAATCCGGGTTTTTCAGGGCTGCCGAGCCCAAAACACAACGGGAAATCCCGCCCGATAAATAATATTCAAGAGTGGCCATATCGCGGATTCCGCCGCCAAGCTCCACTTTCAGCCTGCTTTGAGCAGCAATACCCAAAAAAATGTCAGCGTTTACCCGGCTTCCCGTCCGAGCGCCGTCCAGATCCACCATGTGGATCCATTCCGCCCCGGCTTTCCGAAAAGAGGCGGCCGTCTCCAACGGATCACCGGCCACGACATGCGCCGTGTCAAAATTTCCTTTGACGAGACGAACGCATTGCCGGTCCTGAATATCAATGGCTGGTAAAATAATCATACGATGTCTTCCTTTATTCGGAAATCGCCCGCTCCGGTCAATCCAGTGTACCTTTCGTGGAAAGGACTCCCTCCTCGGGTTCAAAAGCCTCTTTTAATGCATGAGCGGCCGCTTTAAAAAGCGCCTCAGTCATGTGATGTGAATTTTGACCATACAGGATCTTTAGGTGCAGCGTAATGCCGGCATTATAGGCCAACGCCCGGAAAAACTCAAGAGTCAGACAGGAGTCATAGTTGCCGATGCGCTCCTCTGGGAAATGGGCATCAAAGACCAAAAAAGGGCGCCCGCTGACATCCAACGCAGCCAAAGCGAGGGACTCATCCATGGGAATGAAAAAGGAACCATACCGCCGAATGCCGCCCTTGTCCCCCATTGCTTCCGCCAGCGCCTTTCCCAATACGATACCGGTATCCTCCACGGTGTGATGCCCATCCACCTGAAGATCGCCCTCCGCTTTCAGGGTCAACCCGAATCCCGCATGTACGGCCAGAGCCTCCAACATATGATCAAAAAAGCCCACGCCGGTCGATATTTCGACAGCGCCGCCGTCGAGGTTGAGCGCGGCCGAAACAGTGGTTTCCCTGGTGCTCCTACTGTATGTTCCGATTCGCATTGCTGTCTCTCCTTCGTGTAAAGTTATAAACCTTTACTTAACCTCTTTATGCATTTGCAGGAAGCGAATCACCGCCGTCACTTCTTCGTTTTCCGCTTGGGTAGCGGCCGTGATACGCAAATAATCGTCTCCAAACCGTCGCACCAAGATACCGCGGTCTCGAAGAAGATCGTATATCCGTTTAGCACCCTTCAGACGGATATAAACAAAATTGGTACAGCTATCATAAATCCGGTCGATCAGTCCCTCCGCCTCGAGCTTCCGAAGGCTGGTGAGCAATTCGTTCCGCGACTCAATGAGGATTTCCCGATAGACGTTCTTGTATATCGGATTGGCCAACACCACATTGGCCATAGCCTGGGTCACCGCGTTAACGTTATACGGGGATTTTGCCGCCTTCAGTATACCGGTCAGGCGGGGGTTCGCCACGGCAAAGCCCAGACGCAGAGCCGCCATGCCAAGCATCTTCGAACAAGTGCGCAGAATAATGAGATTATCATATTTTTCCACTTCATTTAACAAAGATTGATCCCAGAAGTCCATATACGCTTCGTCCAGCACCACCAGCGCGTCGGTACCGTTGAGGAGCCGCCGCACGTCTCCCCTATCAAGCCCCACCGAAGTGGGATTACAGGGATTCGAGAAGATCAGCAGACGGATGTTTTCCTTCGCCAGCGTGTCCAGCACCTGGTCGACCGATATCCGTAAATCTTCATCTTTCTCCAGCGTCATGCAGGGGGTCTCGGCAATCGTTGTGTAAAAACGGTACATGGAAAAATCCGGAGACAAGGTCAATACCTTTTCACCCTTCTGAAGAAATACCGATAAAATCAAGGAAATCAATTCATCCGAGCCGTTTCCAGCTGTAACCAGCTCCGACCGGATACCGTAAGCCTGGGCAAAAGAAGCGCATACTTCCCGCGCCAAAGGATCGGGATAGCGATTGAGGGCGATATCCGCGGCCGCCTGCGCCATCTTTTTCCGATCCAGGTCGGTCGGCAAAAGAAAGGACTCATTCGCATCCATCCTCACTCGATAGACGCCCTCCGAAGGATCGTATGGCGACAAGGCTATAGCCTTGTCGGATAATCTGTACATAAACATCCTCCTTTTCACTCAAACCGAACAGCTACCGCATGGGCATGGGCATCCAGCCCCTCGGCATGAGCGATGGACAGAATGTCGTCCCGAGCCGCTTCCAGAGCGGACCGGTTGTAACAAATAAAGCTGGATTTTTTGATGAAGCTGTCCACCGACAATGGAGAAAAAAAGCGTGCGGTGCCGCTGGTCGGCAGAACATGATTGGGCCCCGCATAGTAATCTCCCAGTGGTTCGGGTGAATGTTTCCCGAGAAATACCGACCCGGCGTTGTCCAACCGTCCGATATAACTCATGGGATCGGCACACATCACTTCTAGGTGCTCGGGCGCCAGCCGGTTGGCAAACTGTAGCGCCTCATCCATATCGCGGCATACAATGACGGCGCCAAAATCGGATAGAGAACGGCGGATGATTTCCTGCCGCGGCAAAGCGCCAATTTGCGTTTTCAATTCCGCAAGAGTTTGTTCGGCAATCTCCTCAGAATCGGTGAGCAGAATGGAAGACGCGAGCACATCGTGCTCTGCCTGGGACATCAGATCTGCGGCAAGATACCGGGGATCGGCGGTTTTATCCGCCAGAATGAGAATTTCACTCGGACCCGCCACCATATCAATGTCTACCTGTCCATATACCAGCCGTTTGGCGGTGGCCACATAGATATTTCCGGGGCCGACAATCTTATCCACCCGCGGAATCGAATCTGTACCATAAGCCAGGGCTGCGACCGCTTGGGCGCCGCCTACCAGATATATCTTATCCACGCCCGCGATATAAGCCGCCGCCATGACATCGAAATTGAACCCTCCGTCTTTGGGCGGCGGCGTAACCATGACGATTTCTTCTACACCCGCGATACGGGCAGGAATCGCGTTCATCAAAACCGAGGAGGGATAGGCCGCCGTGCCGCCCGGAACATAGATCCCCACCCGGGCCAGTCCACGGATTCTCTGCCCCACTATGGTTCCGTCTTTTCGGGTATCCAGCCAGCTCTGCTGCAGTTGGCGCCGATGGAAATCCGCAATATTGGCCGCCGCGCGCTCAAGCGCCGCATATACATCGGGATGGCAGGAGGCCGCCATTTGCCGGATCTGTTCCCGGTCAACCGGCTCCAGAACCGGATCCACGCCATCGAACTGCCGCGTGTATTCCCTTAAAGCATCGTCTCCGCGGGAGTGAACCGCATCCAAAATGGCGGAAACGGCGACGGTCACTCGACGGTCCACCTCCCCGCTGCGGGAGGTCAACTGTTCTAGGAGGGCCAATTCCGCCTTTCCATCCGCTTTAACCAGTGGCATCATCGTCCATTACCTCCTTAACCGGATGTGTCAGCGCCCAAGAGCCCCGGCCATCCGGGCAATTAAATCTTCAATTTCAGCTTTGCGAAGCTTCATACAGGCCATGTTGACGATCAGACGTGCGGAAATCGGCATTACGTCCTCCACCACCTCAAGCCCGTTTTCACGCAAGGTGGATCCCGTCTCTACGATGTCCACAATGCCATCCGCCAGGCCCAAAAGAGGCGCTAGTTCTACGGAGCCTTCAATCTTGATAATCCGCACATCCAACCCCTTTCGGCCGAAATAGGCCCTGGCAACGTTCGGATATTTCGACGCGACGGTTTTCACGCGGTATCCGTCGAAAAACGGTACTCCCTTGGGAGCCGCGAGCGCAAAACGACAGCGGCCGAATCCCAGATCCAACAGCTCGTAAAAACTGCCGCCACTTTCTGCGATGGTATCTTTTCCCACCACTCCGAGGTCACAAACCCCATGCACGACATAGGTAATGACATCGGCCGCTTTGGCAAGCACCACTTCCAGATGGTCGCCGACCGGCAAAATCAGCTTACGGCCCTTATCCTTGACAGCGGCGGTATCAAAACCCGCGCGATCTAACAGCGCCACTGTCTCCTTCTCCAGACGCCCTTTAGTCAGCGCCATACGTATCGGTCTCATACTCTTGTTCTCCTTTACCGATCAAACCTCCACACGATCTTCGCCGCCGGCTGATAAGACGTATACTACAGAAATGCCCCGTTCTTCTGCATAATCCAACGCGTCCTCGCGGGTTTCCTGTAGGCTGAATTCGGTCAGACAGCCCTCGTCTGTCAAGGTCCGTACCCTGTTCAGCGCCTCGGCTTCATACCCATTCTCTGCAAAGACCAAGGCTTCGGGCAGCATAGGCGGTTCCACCTGTCCCTTATCCAGCATTCCCTTGATGACAGCATCGACATTAACGCCGAATCCAGTCGCGGGGTGCGGAGAACCGAACTGCTGAAGCAGCGTATCGTAACGTCCACCCGACACCACGGTGTCTCCGCTGCCCTCCACATAGCCGCGGAAAATGACCCCCGTATAGTATTCGTTTCGATGAACGAGTCCCAGGTCAATCGTAACCTGATGCTCCAGACCCAACTTTCGCATTGACCGATAAAGCCAGGCCAAATGCTCCAGCGCCTTCCGGCTTCGCTCCCCGCGGCACAGAGACTGCGCCTCGCAAAAAATCTCCTCCCCCCCGAACAAACGCGGCAGACGCCGCAGCGCTTCCACGGCCTCATTGCGCGGCAGACTGTCCAACGTATCGGAGAGCGCGGCATAATTTTTCGTTTCAATCAACGTGCGGATCGCATCCCGCACCTCCTCTTCCACTTCCACTTCCTCCACAAGGGACTGAAAAAATCCGACATGGCCGACTTCCAAACGGAAATCTCCGCCGATACAAGGAAGACGCAGAACATCCGCGGCCAGCGACAGAATCTCCAAATCGGCCCGCTGGCCGCCTATCCCAATGAGTTCCACCCCCGCCTGAAATTCCTGATCGTTCCGTCCGGAGAGGCTGTGGTTAAGATGATAGACATCCTGGGCGTAATATAAGCGGATGGGAAGAGCCGCCTGCTTGAGCCTGGTAGCAGTCAGTCTGGCAATGGGCATGGTGGAATCCGGCCGCATGACAAGCAGCCGCCCTTTGGAATCGGTCAATTTATACATGCTCTCGGCTGGAATAGCCGGATGCCCCGCCTGAAAAACATCAAAAAACTCCAGGCCGGGCGTCATGACCTCAGAAAAGCCGTGGCAGACGAAGAGATCGGTTAGCATGCTTTCGGCTTCTCTCCGGGCAAGGCATTCTTCAAACAACAAATCCCGGGTCCCTTCGGGCGTGATGCGGATGTTCTGTTTCACGATATCACCAAACCTTTCAGAGATACCCTTAATCGCTTTATCGTGCTAATGTGCTACTACGATATCATAAAAAACAAACTGTGTCAAGTAGAAGAACGTGGCTGAATGTTCAGGAAGACCAAACCGCCCAGGCAAAACAGGATTCCGAGCGCTTGAAATCCCGTGATTTTCTCCTTATAAAACAGAACGCCGATCATCAACAGAATAACCGCGAGTGCAATGTTCGCGACCAGAGAACCCAGACTGACCTGCCAGCCGGCCCGATAAGCCATGATGTAGCCGAATTCCAGCCCGACTAGACTCAACCCCAATATGACGCTGCTCCAACGGATCTGTTGAAACTGAATCAAGACGCCGCCCTTCCCCGCCGACGACATCACGAACAAGACCGCAGTTACCGCCATCGACACCAAATAGGTTACCAGAAGAGAGGCGAAGGGATTGACGTCTTGCGGAGTTGATTTTGCCGCCATGTTATAACAGACGTTGGAGGCAATGATCAACAAAATGGGCCATACATATGCAATCACGACCACTTTCCCCCTCAACCTTACATTTCAAACAAATTCATCTGACTGGTCGCGGGCAAGGCGTCCAGCACCTCAAGCTGGCGCAAAGATTCCAATACCGCTTTGGTAATACCGGAGCGGTTTTGCAGATCGTCGCAAGATATGTAGGGTCCAGCTCCCCTGGCCTCCATGAGCGCCTCGGCGGCCGCTTCCCCGAGTCCTTTAACAGCACTAAACGGCAGGCGAATCTTGCCGTCCTCCAGCGTGAATTTATAGGAGTGAGACTTGTAGAGATCGACCGGAAGGTATTCGATGCCCCGCTGCATGGACTCATAAATCACGTGCAGCGTTTCAGCCTGGGACTGTTCCTTAGCGGTAGCCTCCTTGCCTTTTTGCCGAAGGGTATCCATCCACTGCTTGACCCCGTTTTTCCCTTTTGAGACCGGTTCTGCATCAAAGTCCTCGCCACGTCCGGTAAAATACGCGGCATAATAGGCCGCCGGACGATGCACCTTATACCAAGCCACCCGTAGCGCCGCGATGATATAGGCGGCTGCATGGGCTTTGGGAAACATGTACTTGATCTTCATGCAGGAGTCTTTATACCAATCCGGCACGCCGTGTTCCTTCATGGCGGCGAAATGCTCCTCTGTAAGCAGCTTGGTAGCGTTTCCCTTCCGGACGATTTCCATGATCTTGAACGCCATTTTGGGTTCCAGACCCTTGTGCATCAGATAGGTCATAATGCTGTCCCGTGTTCCGATGACGTTGGAGATGGTGCAGGTACCGTTCTTAATCAATTCCTGTGCGTTTCCGAGCCATACGTCGGTGCCGTGGGACAAGCCGGAGATCTGAAGAAGGTCGGCGAAAGTCTTGGGTTTGCATTCGAGAAGCATCTGCCGGACAAAAGGTGTTCCCATTTCCGGGATCGACAGAGTTCCGTTCTCGCACTCGATCTGTTCCGCCGTCACCCCGAGAGGCTCCGGAGAGGTAAAGAGTTTATATACCTCCGGATCGGACATGTTGACCTCGGTGACGGGGATGCCGGTATATTCCTCTAAATATTTGTAGATCGTCGGAATGACATGGCCAAGGTTGTCCAATTTTAAAATCGTGTCATGGATGGAATGAAAATCGAAGTGCGTGGTAATAACGTCGGAATTGGGATCATCCGCCGGATGTTGGAGCGGACAAAAATCCTCGGCCTCATAATCGTTGGGAACAACGACCATGCCGCCGGGATGCTGCCCGGTCGTTCGTTTGATGCCGGTACATCCGGCCGTCAGGCGGTTGATTTCAGCGTTGTTGAGGATCAGTCCGTGTTCCTCCGCATATTTTTTTACATAGCCAAATGCGGTTTTATCCGCCACGGTGGAAATGGTTCCGGCCTTGAACACGTGATCGCTGCCGAATAGCGACTCGGTGTATTTG
>USDZ01000025.1 GCA_900553525.1 uncultured Oscillospiraceae bacterium | reverse complement strand
ACATGTACGACATCGTCACCCGCATGCAGCGGGCGGCCAAGGTGGTCTCCCTGTAATGGACTACGGCGTGATCACCTTCACCTCCACCTACGGGGCCATCTACGCCCAGAAGGTGCTGCGACCGGTGGCGGATGTGCTCACCATGCCGGTGCTGCGGGAGATCTCCCTGGGCTGCGGCATCGCCGTGCGCTTCCGGCCGGAGGACGGGGCGGCGGTGCGCGCCGCCCTGGCCGCCTCCACCCTGCGGCCGGACGAGTACGCCTTTTACGGCGTTACCGGCTCCGGGGCGGCCCTGCGGGCCGAGCCGCTGGACGGGTAGGGGGCCGCCCGGCGCTCAGAAGATCCAGCCGATGAGCAGGGACAGGGCAAAGGCCACGACGGCGGGCATGAAGTTTTCCCAGCGGGTGGGCTTGTCGAGCAGGGCCTTGATGAGCAGCACCACGCCCGCGATGCGCAGCAGCCAGGGCAGCAGGCCCATGAGCAGCAGGAAGGGCAGGCCCACCAGAAACAGGATGACGGGAATGAGAATCACAGCGGCCAGACAGATGATGCCCAGTGTGAACAGCGTAACCATGGAATCAGTCCTCCTTTTGATGGTACCAGCTTATCACACCCAGATAAAAGCGTCCTAAAGGCATTCTTAAAATCAGATGAAAAATCCCCGGCGCACCGCGCCGGGGATTAGAGACAGGCAGTAAAGCTGTATGTCAAAGAGTTCGGAGGGAGGGAAAGTGTGAAAGGGAACCGTCAGGGTTCCCTTTCGCGTGGGATCAAACGACTTTTTGAACCTATAAAGAGGTTCAAAAAGTCCGGCAGCCTGACGAAAAGACATTTTCGGCAGGCTGAAATCCCCGGCGCAGCGCGCCGGGGATTTTTGCATCAACGGAAGTAGGCCGCGCCGCTCTCGAAGAGGGGCTGGTGCTTGTCGCCCGGGATGTTGACGCCTACATAGGGGCCCCGGCGCTCCGAGTGGCCCATCTTGCCGAACACCCGGCCGTCGGGGGAGAAGATGCCCTCGATGGCCTCCAGGGAGCCGTTGGGGTTGGCGTCGATGTCCATGGAGGCCGCGCCGGAGGCGTCCACGTACTGGGTGGCGATCTGGCCGTTCGCGATTAGCCGCTCCAGCTCCGCCTGGGGGGCTGTGAAGCGGCCCTCGCCGTGGGAGATGGGGATGGCGTGGAGGTCGCCCACATGGGACTGGAGCATCCAGGGGGACTGGACAGAGGCCACCCGGGTGGTGACGTACCGGCTCTGGTGGCGGCCGATGGTGTTGAAGGTCAGGGTAGGGCAGCCCTCGTCCATGGCCCGGATCTCGCCGTAGGGCACCAGGCCCAGCTTGATGAGGGCCTGGAAGCCGTTGCAGATGCCCAGCATCAGGCCGTCCCGGCGCTTGAGCAGGTCGTGAACCGCGTCGGTGAGCCGGCCGTTGCGGAGGAAGGAGCAGATGAACTTGGCCGAGCCGTCGGGCTCGTCGCCGCCGGAGAAGCCGCCGGGCAGGAACAGGATCTGGGCCGCGCGGATGGCCTTCTCCAGGGCCAGGGCCGACTCCTCCAGGGCGGAGGCGGTCAGGTTGCGCACCACCACGATCTCCGGCTCCAGCCCCGCCCGCAGGCAGGCCCGGGCGGAGTCGTACTCGCAGTTGGTGCCGGGGAACACGGGGATGGCCACCCTGGGGCGGGCGGTTTTGGACTTGCACACCGCCGGGGAGCGCTTGTCCCAGGAGAGGGTGCGCGCCGGGGCGGACTCCCCCGCCCGGGTGGGGTACACGTCCTCCAGCACCCTCTCGTTGAGGGCGAGCAGCTCGTCAATGGGGGCGGAGTCGCCGCCGATGGTGATCACCGGCTCGGCGGTGGTGGCGCCCAGCCTGATCGCCAGGGGGAAGTCGATCTCCTCGGTCAGCTCCGCCACGATGGAGCGGGGCCAGGGGGTGTACCAGTTCGTGTCCACATCGGAACCCATGGCAAAGCCGATCTTGTTGCCGAAGGACATGTTCATGACCGCCTCGGCAAAGCCGTGCTCCACCGCCCACGCGGACTTCACTTTCCCGGCCTTGTGCAGTTCGCGGAGCTTGTCCCAGGCCGCCAGAGGGTGCTCGGCCAGAGCGTCGCCTACGAACAGGTACACCGGGTGCCCCGCCTCCTTGAACTCGGGGGAGAGCACCTCGCCCGCCTGGATGGGGGCGGTGGCGAAGGAGATCAGCGTGGGGGGCACGTCCAGATCGTGGAAGGTGCCCGACATGGAGTCCTTGCCGCCGATGGCGGCGCAGCCCAGCTCCAACTGGGCGTCCAGGGCCCCCAGCAGGGCGGCGAAGGGCTTGCCCCAGCGGGCGGGCTCGTCCCGCAGCTTCTCAAAGAACTCCTGGAGGGTCAGATAGGCCTTCCGGTAGTCCGCGCCGGCGGCCACCAGCTTGGCCACGGAGGCGTAGACCGCGTCCTTTGCCCCCTGGTAGGGGTCGGCGGACAGGGCGTCGGGATCGCAGCCCCAGGCCATGACGCTGGCCTGATCGGTCTCCTGCTCCGGCTCCACGGGGAAGAGGGCGGCCATGGCCTGGGCCGGGGTGCGCTGGGTCTTGCCGCCGAAGGGCATGAGCACGCTGCCCGCGCCGATGGAGCCGTCAAACCGCTCGGTGAGGCCGCGGCGGGAGGCGCACTTCAGGCTGGCGGCCATCTCCCGCAGGGTGGAGAAGGTCGCCCTCTCCGGGGCGGCGTCCGCCTGGGGCACGGACACCCGGGCGTGCTTGGCCGCGCCGTTGGTGTTGAGGAAGGCACGGGACAGGCTGGCCACGGTCTGGCCCCGCCAGATCATGACCATGCGGGGCTCCGTCGTGACCGAGGCCACCGGGTAGGCCTCCAGGTTCTCCCTGGCGGCGGCGGCCAGCAGGGCGTCCACGTCCGCCGGGGCCACCACCACGGCCATGCGCTCCTGGGACTCGGAGATGGCCAGCTCGGTGCCGTCCAGGCCGTCGTATTTCTTGCGCACCGCGTCCAGGTCGATGGACAGGCCGTCGGCCAGCTCGCCGATGGCCACGCTCACGCCGCCGGCGCCGAAGTCGTTGCACCGCTTGATGAGGCGGGTGACGGCGGGATTGCGGAAGAGCCGCTGGAGCTTGCGCTCCTCCGGGGCGTTGCCCTTCTGCACCTCGCTGGCCATGGTGTCTAGGCTGGCCTTGTTATGGCTCTTGGAGGAGCCGGTGGCCCCGCCGATGCCGTCCCGGCCGGTGCGGCCGCCCAGGAGGATCACCACGTCGCCGGGGGCGGGCCGCTCCCGGCGGACGTTGGACGCCGGGGCCGCGCCCACCACCGCGCCGCACTCCAGGTGCTTGGCCACATAGCCCTCGTGGTAGAGCTCCGCCACGTGGCCGGTGGCCAGGCCGATCTGGTTGCCGTAGGAGGAGTAGCCCGCCGCGGCGGTCTGGGCGATCCTCCGCTGGGGCAGCTTGCCCTCCAGGGTCTGCTCCACCGGGGTGCGGGGGTCGCCGCAGCCGGTGAGGCGCATGGCCTGGTGGACGTAAACCCGGCCGGAGAGGGGGTCGCGGATGCACCCGCCGATGCAGGTGGCCGCGCCGCCGAAGGGTTCGATCTCGGTGGGATGGTTATGCGTTTCATTTTTAAATTGCACCAGCCACTTCTCGGTGACGGTTTCCCCGTCCGGACGGGTCACGGCAACCGGCACCTCGATGGAACAGGCGTTGATTTCTTCCGATTCGTCGAGATCCGGGATTTTGCCCTGCTTTTTGAGCAGACGCATCCCCATGGTGGCCATATCCATCAGGGACACGTTTTTCTGGCCGATCCGGTCACCGTAAACCTCGCGGCGGGCGTCCATATAGGCCTGCAGCGCATCCTCGATGGCACCGGACAAGGCGCCCCGCTCCGCCTCTATGCTTTCGAGGCGGGTCAGAAAGGTGGTGTGACGGCAGTGGTCGGACCAATACGTGTCGATCACCCGCAGTTCGGTGACGGTGGGATCCCGCTGTTCCTCGTCCCGGAAATACCGTTGGCAGAACAGCAGATCCTCCAACGACATGGCGAAGCCCATGCTCTTCCAGGTATCCTCCACCTGATCCCGGGTCATGGAAAGGAACCCGGACATCCGGGCCACATCGGCGGGACGCGCCGCCGCCAGATCCAGGGTGTCGGGTTTATCGAGGGAGGCCAGCCGGGATTCCACGGGATTGACCAGGTAGTGCTGGATCCGTTCCACATCCGCCTGGGAAAGCTCCCCTTTCAGGCAGATCACCCGCGCGGTCAGCACCCGGGGCCGCTCGCCCTGGGTGAGAAGCTGCACGCACTGAGCCGCCGAGTCCGCCCGCTGGTCGTACTGGCCGGGCAGATATTCCATGGCAAACACCTGCCATCCCGGTTCCAGAGGCAGTGTTTCATCATACACGAGGTCGGCGTTGGGTTCGGAAAAGACGACCCCTCTCGCCCGGGCGAACTCCTCGGCGGAGAGCCCCTCGACATCGTAGCGGTTGAGAAGACGCAGGGCGCGCAGCCCGCTCATCCCCAGATTGTCGCGCAGATCCGTGAGCATCTGCCGCGCCTCCACGTCGAAGCCTTCCCGCTTTTCCACAAAAATGCGAATCACATCTGCCATTTACCGACGCCCCACTTCCATCGTTTTACATCTTCCCGCCGCAGACCTGCCCCATTCGGAGGCCCGCTGCGGGGACTCATCCACACAAAGGGTTCCCGGCCATGCCGGAAAAGCCGCCGTTCCCGCCGGTGCGGCCATGCCGCGTTCGCGGAACAGACGAGGTATAAACTGGATTTATTATAGCATATTTCTCCCCTGAGAAAAAGGGGGAAAAGGACCGAAATACCAGAATGGAATACTTCCCGAATTGGCGCAGTTGGATAAGCTCTTTCATACAAAACAACCGCGGAGGTTTCCCATCCGCGGCCGTCTTTCTCACAAGGTATCCAGTTCTGCAAGCCACCGGGCCGCGCTCGCATCGGACGGCATCCGCCAATCCCCGCGCGGAGAGAGGGCAACGCTGCCCACCCGAGGGCCGTCCGGCAGGCAACTGCGTTTGTACTGCTGGCTGAAGAATCGTTTGACAAAGGTCTTCAGCCACCGGCGGATCTCCTCGTCTTCAAACCGCCCGGCAAAAGCGATCCGGGCAAGCCGGAGGATTTTCGACGGAGGGGTGCCGAAACGCAGCAGATAATACAGGAAAAAGTCGTGCAGTTCATACGGACCCACGATCTGCTCGGTCTTCTGGGATATTTCGCCATTTTCAGGCGGAAGCAGTTCGGGGCTGACCGGCGTGTCGAGAATATCCCGCAACGCCTGCTCCGTCTCGCCTCCGCAGCGGTCCGCTTCATACCCGACCAGATACCGCACAAGGGTTTTGGGCACGCCGGCGTTCACCCCATACATGGACATATGGTCCCCGTTGTAGGTGGCCCAGCCCAGCGCCAGTTCCGAGAGATCGCCGGTGCCAACCACCAGGCTGTTCTCCATGTTTGCCAAATCCATAAGAACCTGGGTGCGCTCCCTCGCCTGGGCATTCTCATACGCCGTATCCGGCCGGCCGTCGTGCCCGATATCCCGCAGATGCGCGCTCACGCTGCCGCCGATTTCCACCTCGGACAGTTCGGCGCCGCAGGCGCGCGCGAGCTGGCGGGCGTTTTGCAGAGTCCGCCCGGTCGTGCCGAAGCAGGGCATGGTCACCGCGTGAATCCCCGCCCGAGGCCGGCCCAGACGGTCGTAGGCTCGGCAAGTGACCAGGAGAGCCAGGGCCGAATCCAGGCCGCCCGAAAGGCCGAGAACCGCGCCGCATCCCGTATGGTCCAGGCGTCTGGCAAGCCCCGACGCCTGGATGGTCAAAATATCCTCACAGCGTTTACGCCGGGCGGTCTCCTCCGACGGCACAAAGGGATGGGGCTCGATTTTCCGGGTGAGGGCGAGCGGCTTCACCGGCAGTTCAAATCCCACGGTTTTCACAGCAGCCTCCTGGCTGAACGTGGTCAGGCGCCGCCGTTCATAGGCCAGCCGAGCCAGATCGACCTCGGTATAGACGACGCCAGTGTCAAAGCGCCGGCTTTCCTCCAGGATCACGCCGTTTTCCGCGAGGATGTTGTGGCCGGAAAACACAAGATCCCCGGTGGATTCCCCTTCCCCCGCGTCGGCATACACATAGGCGCAGCAAAGCCGAGCCGACTGCGTGAGCACCAGCTGGCGCCGGAAATCGTCCTTGCCGATCGATTCGTTGCTGGCGGACAGGTTGGCGATGACCGTGGCGCCGGCCGACGCCAGGCGGATGCTCGGCTGATCCGCCACCCAAACATCCTCGCAGATTTCCACCCCGAAGCGGAAATCCGGGATGTTGCGGCACACAAAAAGCAGACGGCGGTCCAACACCGTGTCCTGCCCGGCATAAAAGAGGTCCCGTTCGATGTCGTCCGCGGGCGTGAAATGCCGCCCCTCGTAAAATTCGGAATAGGAAGGAACGTGGGATTTCGGAACGAGTCCCAGCAGCTTTCCATGATGGCATACGGCGGCACAGTTATAAAGCGCCGCGCCGCACGGCACCGGGACCCCGACAACTATAAGCGCGTCGATCGACAGGGAGGCGTCGAGGATCTGTGCAACGGCCCGCTCCGCCTCCCGCAGAAGCAGAGGCTGCAAAAACAGGTCGCCGCACGTGTACCCGGTCACGCACAATTCCGGAAACACCGCGAGGGACGTATCCGAAGGCATCTGTTCCACCAGTTCGATGATCCGACCGGCGTTATAGGCCGGGTCCGCCACCCGAATCTCCGGGGTGGCCGCCGCCACCCGCAAAAAACCGTCTTTCATTGTGATAACCCCTTTCAGCACCGCCAGAAACCGTTATCGGCCTAACATCAGAACCCGGCGGAAGAAATATACAACTGCCGAAATCCGGCTTTTTACCAGTTGTTCGAGTTCTTCGTGCAGAGCGGCCAGCCGCTCCACCTCCGCGGGCGACGGTTCCTGCTCCCCATACCGCCAGTCCATCATCACGCGGAAAACCTCCTGGGCCGTTTCGGGCACCGGCTGAGCGCCCTCTCCGCCCGATTCCTCCAGAATCCGCGCGGCAAAGTGTTTCATGGTCTCCCGGTCCCCCGGGTCATATCCCAGCAGGCGAAGCTGCCGGAGGTAATCGGCGTAGTAATACTCCGCCTGTTCCCCCGGACGCGGCCATTTCCGGCGGACCGTATCCAGCCGGTACCGCTTCTCACATGCCAGAATACGCCAGACGACCGCGAGCGCCAGCAATACAGCGCCGCCCAGGATACCCAGGGTCAGCCAAAGACGCCCCGCCGGGACAGACGGCTCTTCCGGGACATCCGTGCCCGGCAAAGTGGTCGTCCCCTCCGGATTTTCCGCAACGTCCCCGGTTGTGGAAACGGAGGGGTCCGTCGTCCCCGTCGTCTCGGACGTGGTTGTGCCGGACGGATCCGAAGTGGTCGGCGGCGAAGTCGTGGGCTGCGTGGTCACACCGCTGCCGGTAACAGACCCTCCCCCGGCGTTCAGATACGAGGAACCGGCCGTCGGATCGAAGGTAATCCAGCCCAGCCCCTTGAAATAACACTCGACCCAGGCGTGGGCCTCGGCGCCGGTGGCAATCCAGGTGTGATAGCCCGACGGCTTGAGCCCGTACCCGCACACCAGGCGGGACGGGATTCCCTGGGTTCTGGCCATGACCGCCATCGCGCTGGCGAAATACACGCAGTAGCCTTCCCCGGTTTCCAGAAAATAATCGACGAAATCCCGGCCGGACGGGACATTGGACGGAGTGAGGGTATACCGGAAACGGGTGGACAGGTATGTCTCAAGCGCCTCCGCTTTTTCATACGGATCGGAGAGGCCGGACACGGCCTCCGCCGCCGTCTGCCTCACCCGCCCGGGAAGCTCCGACGGAAGCTGGGTATACAGTTCGGCAACCGCGTCGTACGCGGGGTCCGCATTTTGAGCACAGCGGGCCGCGAGCAGGGCCAGCTCGTCCCGCTCGGTCTGGGTGGAACGGCCAAACACCCTCGCCTGTGCCGTATACACGACCGGCGCCCGGATATTGGACGCGGCGAAGATTTCCCCCCGGCGGTTGAAAAACAGATTGACCCCTTCGTTCTCCAGCCGTATCGACAGCGTGCGTCCGAAGGTAAAGAGATGGGTGCTGTTCTGATAAATTTCCACCCTGGCTTCGACCGTCCGGGCGATCTGCTCGGACAGCTCCGTTTCATCCTGAGGCAGTTCCAGGTCGAAAGCCTGCCTCCTCTCCGGGTCGTTGCCGCTGTCGTGATAGGGATAGAAGCCCGATTTGTTTTCGTTCCAATCGGTTTCCCAGCTGGATCCCGTATAGGTGTCGTAGGCCGTGCTCCGCATGAGCATCGCTTTATCCGCAGACACCTTGAGCACCGTGTTCTTTCCCTGGCTGCCGATAGGCCCTCCCAGCCGGTTGAGATTCGGCATCAAGCCCAGCTGGTCCAGCTCTGCGGGCTGAAACAGCGCGAGGCTGTTCTGGTCGCCAAAGTTGCCCTCTCTCTGAATCCGGTTGACCAGCTGACGAATACCCGTGCTTGTCCAGTGGGCGGTATTTTCCGGCAGCAGGACGGCAGCCAACAACCCAGCCACAGCGCACAGGGCGACCGCCGCGACCCGGGGGCGCCAGGATGGGGTCAGGCTCTGGATCCGGGGACGCCACCCCTGTGCCGCCGGGCGGTTCTGCGACGAGGCGAAATTGCGGGCAACTAAGGGCAGCAGCCCTATGGCCATAAGGACCATGGCCGGGATATTCTGGCGGAACCCGCCGGCCACGATCGCTGTAAACAACAGCAGGATCATCAGCCCCATCGCCGTGACCGACCGCAGAACCCGCACGCAGAAAAAGACAATGCAGACGATGAAAAGCTGGATGAGATGGATCACGAGCTGGATATTCGCGGCTGTATTGTAAATGGAAGAGACGGGAAACAGGTCCATCCACCAGCCGAGAAACCCGTGGAAATACTCCAGCTGGCTCTCCAGCCCGCCCGATACCAGCGCGAAAAGGCAGCCGGCCCCCAGCAAAAAGGCGGGGAGCACCCATCCGACCCGGGTCAGCAGGACCAGCGCGACGATCAGAACCGCCGGGAACCAGAGGATTTCCCCCCACTCGGCATGGAAGCGGAACAGCTGGTCAAAGGCCAGAACCGTCCCCACCGACAGCAGCCAGATGGACAGGCAGTCCAGCCACAGGTCGGGGCTGGCCAGTCTCTTTTTATAAGTTTGGCAAAAACGTTGAACCATCATAGGCAATCCCCAAGCGCCGCGATTTCCTCCGGGCGGGAAATCGCCACCACGCGGACATTCAGTTCCCCGGCGAGCGGTATCCAGGACACCGTTTCAGCGGTCATCGGCACGATACAGACCACCCGGCACCGACGCTGTGTAAAAGCGTGCAGAACCTCGAACAAATAAGGCGATGGGCGGGAGGTAATCAAGTGGACGGTGCGGACCTGGCCCCAGTTTCCCTCCAGCAGGCGGGACGCGTCCAGCGGCTGCGGATGAGGCGTGAAGGGGACAGTCGCCAGAAGCTCATAAAGCGGAAAAAACTCTTCCGGTACGGCGGCGTAACAGTCCTCCGCCACTCCCCCGCCCGCCGCGGAGTTCAAACAGAGCAGGCGGACCGGGCAGCCTCCTTCGAGGTAATGGAACGCCAGGGCGGCGGCCGTTTCCCCTGCCATATCCCCATAGGCCAGGCGGTTCATATATGGCGGGACCTCGTTATCCAGGATCAAAAGCCCGTACTGTTCGGTGGATATCTCATATTGACGGGTGTGGATTTCCCGGGTGCGGACCGTCTGAATCCAATGAATGCGCTTGAGGGAGTCTCCATCCCGGTAAAGGCGGGTTCCGGCAAAAGAATCCCCATGATCGGCGACGATGGGGTGTTTTTCCGAGTAATCCGTGCCGACGGGAAGCGGCGGGATCTCCGCTTCGAGTTCGTATAAGCGCGGATAGACGATCAGGGGTTCCCTGGAAGAGGAGACCGCCTTTCGCCTGAGCGGAAGGACAAAAAGCCCCATCACGTCATACACGCAAACCCGGCGAATCCCCGTGGGCCATGCGCCCCGGTGCCGGCACGGCACCGTGATCGACAAAACACGGTCCAGCCGGCAGGGCCACAGCGTCAGGGTGCCCCATTCCTCCATAGGCCGCTCTTTGACGCCCGGCCTGGGAGGCTCGGGCACCATCAGCCGGACCTGGACCGTCACCGGCAACAGCACCAGGCCGGACAGACGGACCTGCAGCTCGGCCCCTTCCCCCCGGATCGTCGTCCGACCGGGCAGGAACTGCGCGGCGCGCAGGGAAAAGGCCCCGCAGAGCGCCGCCAACAAACCGGCCGCCAGCAGGATGCCGAGGATGAGTACCACATAATATATTTCACGGATGCCGGTGGCAAGCCCCGCCAGCAGCAACAGTGCAAAAAAGGCGGACAGAACCCCTCCCCGGACCGTCATCGCGCCGAGGGAACCGGAACCGTGCGCAGCACGGCATCCAATATGGTTTCGGGGGTCTGGCGCTGCATTCCCGCCCGGGTCCGCAGCACCATCCGGTGGCACAGCACGGAAACCGCCATCCGCTGCACGTCGTCGGGCAGGACATACGGCCGCCCTTCCAGCAGGGCACAGCCCCTGGCCGCCTGCATCAGGGCGATGGAGCCGCGGGGGCTGACACCTAGCAGGACCTCGCGCAAGGACCGGGTGGTCTCCACGATGGACACGATATAATCCAGCACCGGCGGGGCGCACACGATGCCGTCGAGCTCCTTTTGCATGCGCAGCACGTCTTCAGCCGAGGCGACGGCCTGCAGCTTCACCGCGTCGCGGCTGGAGCGGTGGTTGTGCAGAATCTCCAGTTCCTCCCGATGGGTCGGATAACCCATCGAAATCCGCATAAAAAAGCGGTCGAGCTGCGCTTCGGGCAGCGGATAGGTTCCCGCCATCTCCACCGGATTCTGGGTCGCCAGGACCATAAAGGGGGCGGGGGCGGGATAGGTTTTGCCGTCGATGGTCACCTGGTTTTCCTGCATGACTTCCAGCAGGGCCGACTGCGTTTTGGGACTGGTACGGTTGATCTCGTCGGCCAGCACGATCTGGTTCATGACGCTGCCGGGATGGAACTCCTGTTCCCCGGTTTTGAGGTTGAACATGGTAAATCCCGTGATGTCGGAAGGCAGCACGTCGGGCGTGAACTGGATCCGGCGGAACGAACAGCCGAGCGAAGCCGCCAGCGCCGACACCATGGTGGTTTTCCCGAGGCCTGGCATGTCCTCGATCAACACATGCCCGGAGCAGAGCAGCGAAATCAGCAGGTGATCGATGGCGCGGTCCTTGCCCACGATCACCTGCCGGATATTTTGGCGAATGTCGTCCAAAAGGGGTTTACAGTCCATCTTCCCATCCTCCACATCCTGAATAGTCTTTTTAAAATTCCCGGGTCCGCTTATTTCAGCCGCAGGGGCAGGCCGCAGGAAAGCAGATACACTTCATCGCAGCGGGCGGCCAGCCTCTGGTTGACCCGCCCCAAAATGTCGGCGAACACGCGGCCCAGCCGATAGGGGGCAATCAACCCAAGGCCCACCTCGTTCGTGACGATCACCGCCCGCCGCTCCTGCCGGCAAAGGGCATCCATCAGCCGGTCGAATTCCGCCGTGATCTCCCGTTCGATCTCTTCTATCCGGTCTTGGGAGAGAGAATCGTAATCCGGCTCGGCGTCAAGCATGAGATTGGTCACCATATTGGAAACGCAGTCCAGCAGCACCGCGCCGCCCGGATGCTCCTCCAGCACCCGGTCCAACCCGGCGGAAGCCTCCACCGTCCGCCAGCCGGACGGCCGGGAAGCCCGGTGCCGCGCGATCCGCCGTTCCATCTCCCCATCGAGACAGCGGGCGGTCGCAATATAAAGCACCGCGCCGTCCCCTTCCAGCAGATGCTGGGCCATGGCGCTTTTGCCGCTGCGCACACCCCCGGTCAGCAGGGTAACGGCCATACGCACACCTCTTTTTTACATATTAGGTTTATTATACAAGCTGTCCGAAAAAAAGTCCACCTTCCCCGGGGACAATTTGGTTACAATTTTGTATATTTCTTCGACAAAATCTGTGGTATACTATACCATTGTCAGACAAAATACCCAGGGCACCGCGGCTTTCCGCGGACCCGCCGTCTCATATTTTCATACATAAGGAGGCCCGTCCATGTCCCGTTTTCAGGGCATCTCCCCCGACGGCATGTGGCTGCTGGCGGAGAACCGGTTTCACGACAATAAAAGCTATTATGAAGAACACAAGCCCCAGATCAAAGCCCAGGTCCTGGATCCTCTGCGGGCTCTGGCGGAAGATCTCGCCGGTGTTGTGACGGCGATCGATCCCCGGATCGTCACCGATCCGAACCGCAACGGCTGCATCAGCCGCGTCCGGCGGGATAACCGGTATACCCGGGACAAATCCCTGTACCGGGAGAACATGTGGGTGGCTTTTCTGCGGGATAAAAAGGCGTATCCATGCGCCCCCGGGTTTTTCATGGATTTCTCTTTGAAGGGCAGCTATTACGGCCTGGCCTTTTACTACGCCGCTCCCCGGCTGATGCAGACCGTCCGGCGGATGATCGACGAAAAACCGGCCGTTTGGACCAAAGCCTTAAAACAGGCGGAGGAGGCGGGCTTTGCTTCGACAGGGGACCGCTATGCCCGCCCCAAAAGGGTAGGACTTCCCCCGCTGCTCGACGCGGTTTACAACGCCAAGACCGTGGCGATGGAACGCTTCGACCCCGACCCCGCCTTTTTCGGCTCCGCCGCCCTGGTGGATGCCCTGAAGGAGGCGTTTACCGCCCTTGCCCCCCTTTATCGTCTTCTGATCGCCGCAGTGGAACGGGACATCGAACTGGCTGGAGATTCCGCCACCGCCTCATAACCCGCGCCGTATCCAGAGCCCTTTTTGCGGCCGCCGTCCTGTAGCCCTTTTTGCGGCCGCCGTCCCCTCTTGACAAGGAGCAGCGGGGATGGTATCCTGAACATACAGCGTTGACGGGGAAGCCTTCCCGCCCGTCCTATCCAGAGAGCGCCGCCCCGGCTGCAAGCGGCGCAGGACGGCTCGAAACCGCCACCACCCCTGAGCGTGCGCCGGAGCCGTTTTTTCCCGGTTAAGGCGTGACGGATGGCCCCGTTACCGGCCGGGAATGAGCGCGGCGCTTGCGCCGCGGAACAAGGGTGGAACCGCGTGGCCGACTGACCTCGCCCCTTTTGAAGGGGGCGGGGTTTTTTGCTTGCTCCCGCAACGGCATTCCCATTTTGGAAAGGAGTATACCGTATGCTGAACATCACCTTAAAAGGCGGCGACATCCGCCAGGTCGCCGAGAACACCCCGGCGGAAGAACTCTGCCGCGAGATTTCGATGGGTCTGTTCCGTGCGGCCTGCGCGGTGCGGATCGACGGAAAGGTCTGCGACCTGCGCACCCCGCTTGTCAAAGACTGCACGGTGGAATTCCTCACCTTTGAGGATGAGGACGGCCGCAAGGCCTTCCGCCATACCGCCTCCCACATTCTGGCCCAGGCGGTGAAGCGCCTCTTTCCCGGCGTGAAGTTCGCCATCGGCCCGGCCATTGACAACGGATTTTACTACGATTTTGACCGGGAGGAGGCTTTTTCCGTCGACGACCTGCAAAAAATCGAGGCCGAGATGGCCCGGATCGCCAAAGAGGCCCTTCCCATCGAGCGGTTCGAACTGCCCATCGAGGAAGCCCGGGCGCTCATGGCCGACCAGCCCTATAAGCTCGAACTGATGGAGGAACACGCGGACAAGGGAGAGGCCATCTCTTTCTACCGTCAGGGGGATTTCACCGACCTGTGCGCCGGCCCCCATCTGATGACCACCGCCCCGGTCAAGGCCGTCAAGCTGACCGCCTGCACCGGCGCCTATTGGCGGGGCAGCGAGAAGAACAAGATGCTCTCCCGCATCTACGGCACGGCGTTCCCGAAAAAGGCGGAGCTCGACGTCTACCTGACCCAACTGGAAGAAGCCAAAAAGCGGGACCACCGGCGGCTGGGCAAGGAGCTCGGCTTGTTCACGATTCTGGACGAAGGCCCGGGTTTCCCCTTCTTTCTCCCGAAGGGCATGCTGCTCAAAAACCGGCTGATCGACTACTGGCGGGAGGTCCATACCCGCGCCGGATACCAGGAGATCTCCACCCCCATCATCCTCAGCCGTTCCCTGTGGGAACGGTCGGGCCATTGGGATCATTACAAGAACAACATGTACACCACCGTCATCGATGACGAGGATTACGCCATTAAACCCATGAACTGCCCCGGCGGCATCCTGGTCTATCAGACCGAGATGCGTTCCTACCGGGATCTGCCCCTGCGGATGGGGGAATTGGGCATTGTCCACCGGCACGAAATGTCCGGCACCCTCCATGGCCTGATGCGGGTGCGCTGCTTCACCCAGGACGACGCCCACATCTTCATGACCAAGGAGCAGATCAAGGATGAAATCAAGGGGGTCGTCTCCCTGATCGATGAGGTGTATTCTCTCTTCGGCTTTAAATATCACGTCGAGCTCTCCACCCGCCCGGAGGACAGCATGGGCAGCGAGGAGGACTGGGAAGACGCCACCGCCGCCCTGCGGGCCGCGTTGGATGAGATCGGCCTCGATTACAAAATCAACGAAGGGGACGGCGCTTTCTACGGCCCCAAGATCGACTTCCATCTCGAGGATTCCATCGGCCGCACCTGGCAGTGCGGCACCATCCAGCTAGACTTCCAGCTCCCCGAGCGCTTTGAGCTGGAATACACCGGCGCCGACGGAGCCAAACACCGTCCGGTGATGATCCATCGGGTGGTGTTCGGCAGCATCGAGCGCTTCATCGGCATTCTCATCGAGCATTTCGCCGGCGTCTTCCCCCTGTGGCTCGCCCCCGAACAGGTGCGGGTCCTGCCCCTGTCCGATCGGCTCCAAGACAAGGCCGCCGCGGTCACACAGCGGCTTCGGGACGCCGGCCTGCGCGCCTCCCTCGACGCTCGGAACGAAAAGATCGGGTATAAGATTCGGGAAGCCCAGATGCAGAAAATCCCCTATATGCTGGTCATCGGAGACCGGGAGGCGGAATCCGGATCGGTCTCGGTCCGTTCCCACAAGGAAGGGGATCTCGGTGTCATGCCGGAGGCCGAATTCCTCGCCAAAGCTCTGAAGGAAGTGGCCGACAAGGCGCGATGATCCGCCATTCTGCCTCTACTCCTTGTATAATAGATTTACGGTGTTTTTATAAGAACATCGTAGAAAAACTTGTTATCCTGTAATGGGTATGGGATAATGAGCGTAACAGACAGAGGGGGCCGATTCATTCCTTGGGGTATAGCTTCGTACGAAAGAATGGCACCTCTGTCCTTACGGTTAGATACGAATGAGCTGGATAGCGACCATGATGGATGCGCTGTATATCGAACGAGATTGTATTGCCGTAAGAATCAGAGGGAAACCCTGTCTGTGATTTTAGGCATAGGGAGGGCTTCCGTTGTTTTACTGCGGAATTGACATCGCCAAGCACAACCATGAGGCGTCCATCATCGACTCTGAAGGGAAAGCATTGCTGGACAGTATATCCTTCGCCAACACAAAAGAGGGCTGCGAAAAGCTGTTGGCTCTTCTGGGACGGCTGAACATCGGAAGGGAAGCCGTCGCCATCGGCATGGAGGCGAACGGGGTGACGGATGAAATATTCTTTCTCGCCATGCAGAAGGACGGCCGG
>USDZ01000024.1 GCA_900553525.1 uncultured Oscillospiraceae bacterium | reverse complement strand
CTAATATAGGAAAGTGCGCTGGAGGCGGGGAAAAATTTTGCCAGCTTTTTCAAAATTTAAAATTCATATTGGATTTTGATTTTGTAAAATTAATCTATAAAGAAAAGAAACTGACGGGATTTTTTATCTCCGTACCGGACTATAAAAATCTGACGCACCAAAAAATAACCATAAAAAGTTTATTGAAAATATTGAGAATTAAAAACAGCGGCCCCCAAAAATATGTTCTGCTGTATATGGGAATTGACCCAAAGCATCCCGGGCTTGGAGCGGCAATGGCTGAACTGATAAAACAAGAGCTTGTCAAAAAACATGCATGTTCCATAGGAGCGCTGTTTCATGAAGGAAAGATTTCCGGAAAATACTATAAAGAATTAGCCGTTGATCGATATGAGTATGTATTATTCGGAAAAGATATTCTGTAAAATAAGCACATCTTGGCCTGATTACAGGAAAAACATGATTGCCCTTACTCTAATAGCAAATAGGACAATGGTTCAAATTTGTAAAGCTTTTCGATTTGCGATCTCTGTTTTCCACCTTTTTGATTTTCCTGTCCCGTTTGAAATGTGAAACGGATAAGCCCGCAGCCCCGCATAGAATGGGGATATAATAAACTTTCAAAGCGGAAATTGATGAAGAGGCGAAAAGGACTTACTGTCTGTGGTGTGCAGACGGCAAGTCCTTTAAATTTATGATTGTTGCAGTAATTTAAATATGCAAAGAGTCGCTTGAAATGTTTGGTAGTGTCAAGAAATGGTTGATAGAATCCGAGTTTTGCAAATAAAGAATTCACTTTTATCTTGATATGGCAAATCGATCCGATCTCTTTTATGATATCCTGGACTGTCTTGCAATTCAAGAAAACAGCACGGCTGCGCCTTTCCGTGGTTAAACGGCTTTAATTAACTCCTATTTTCATAAAAATTGTGGCAATCCCTTTTTAGCAGTTTCATACTTGTTCAAACAACTCTTTCAACTTAGGTAAAAGCAAAAGGTTTGTCTGGGGCAGTTCATCCTGCGCAGATAAACGTCGTTTGCTTGCATCGTGCTGCCGTAGTCGGCGAATATGCATTTGTTTTTAGGAGAGTGTGTTACGTGCCTTAAAACGAAAGAATTTGAAAGAAATTGATAATTATTGATTGACAATGAAGAGATTTGAATGTATAATGAAGGCGGAAGATCGTTAAAGTATACCGGAGGCATATATATGATGTTTGAAGAGAGAGCCGCCAAGATACTTGAAATCGTCAAAAAACGCCACATTGCCAGTATTGGCGATCTGTCGGCGGCGCTTGGAGCCAGTGAATCGACCATTCGCAGGGATGTGATCGAACTGGATCAGCGCGGGCAGCTTAAGAGAGTGCGGGGCGGCGCCGCCGAAACCGATAATCCCGTTTTCACAGGTGAATATGACGTCCAGACCAAGGCGGGCATTCATGCGGATTTAAAACAGCGGATTGCCAAGTACGCTGCCGCCGCAATTCATAGCGACGATTTGGTATATATCGATGCGGGAACGACAACGCTAACGATGATTCCTTATATCCAGGC
Organism: uncultured Oscillospiraceae bacterium; assembly: GCA_900553525.1. GTDB lineage: Bacteria > Bacillota > Clostridia > Oscillospirales > Acutalibacteraceae > UMGS1623. The sequence continues at coordinate 14,316 of USDZ01000024.1, read as the reverse complement.
GCCAGGAGCGGTGTTCGTGACTAATGGGTTTTCCCATGCGAAAGCTCTAACACAGCGGGGGTATGTCGTGTATGTTACCGGCGGACGCCTTAAGCTCACAACAGAGGCCATTGTGGGAGACAGTGCAGTCCGCTCCATTGAGAAATACAATTTCACCAAATGCTTTATGGGGACGAACGGTATCGACGAAAAGCGGGGTTTTACCACCCCGGATATCGATGAGGCGCTGATCAAGGAAGCGGCCATACGGCAATCCTATGTCGCCTATGTGCTGGCGGATTCTTCCAAATTCAGAAGGATCTCTCCGGTAACCTTTGCAAAGCTCAGCAGCGCATGTATCATCACGGATAGGATTCCGGATGAACGCTACAAAAAATGGACAATCATCAAGACTGTAGATTTGGAGGAAACCAAATGATCTATACGATGACTTTTAATCCCGCAATCGATTATGTCATGCGGATCGACAAGCTCCGCCGCGGCGAGACCAACCGTTCAACGTCGGAGGAGATTCAGTTTGGCGGCAAGGGGATTAATGTTTCGACTGTTCTGGCAAACCTCGAACGGGAGACGATGGCACTGGGATTTATTGCCGGTTTTACAGGTGACGCCCTGGACCGCGCTATGACCAGCAGGGGTGTCCGGACGGATTTCATCCGGCTGTCCAAGGGAAATACGCGGATCAACGTCAAGCTGAAAAGTGAAACTGAAACCGAAATCAATGCCCAAGGACCGGAAATCACCGCGGACGATCTCGCAAAGCTCTATGAAAAGCTGGATAGGATCGGTAAGGGCGATACGCTGGTGCTGGCAGGAAGCGTGCCCCATACTCTTCCGCAAGATATTTACGAGCAAATCTTGTCGCGTTTGCAGGGACGGGGCATCCGGTTCGTGGTGGACGCCACCGGCGCACTTTTGACCAATGTGCTGAAGTATCATCCATTTTTGATTAAACCCAATCGTGCCGAACTCGAAGAGATCTGTGGCAGGGTGCTGCAAACGGATGAAGAGATCGCCGCGGCGGCTCGAGAATTACGGGCAGAAGGCGCTGTGAATGTGCTCGTGTCTTTAGGCCGCGATGGCGCGCTGCTGGTAGACGAATTTGACTGTGTGCATCGCCGGCAGGCCATCGATGGCAAGGTGGTCAATACGGTTGGTTCGGGCGATTCGATGGTGGCAGGTTTTTTGGTCGGCGTTGAGCAGGGTTACGAATATGCGCTCGTCCTCGGGAACGCCGCCGGAAACGCCACGGCGTTTTCGGCGGGGCTTGCAACGAAAGAAAGTATTATGATGTTGTGCAAAAATATGGAATAAAGAAAGGAGAATCTCAAATGCGTATCATTGATTTGTTGAAGCCGGAAGCCATACGGCTGAACCAGCCGGTCGCCGACAAGGCAGAGGCGATTGAGCAGCTGATCGGACTGCATGCGGCGGTCGGCAATATCCATGACGAGGAGGTTTTTCGCCAAGACATCCTCAAACGTGAAGAACTCGGTTCTACAGCGGTAGGGGAAGGTGTCGCCATCCCGCACGCCAAGAGTGCGGCGGTTTCGACGCCGGGACTTGCTGCTATGACTGTGCCAAATGGTGTAGACTACGGCGCGCCGGACGGGAAACCCTCTGATATTCTCTTCATGATCGCCGCGCCCATGGATGGTGATTTGCACCTGGAAGTGCTTTCCCGCTTAATGACCTTGCTGATGGATGAAAACCTCCGTATGAATCTCAGAACGGCCAAAACGCCTGCGGAATTCTTGGCGGCAGTGGACAAAATGGAGATTGAGCGTTTTGACGAACCAAAGCCGGAACCAAAACGGGAAGGTTACCGTGTCCTTGCTGTGACGGCCTGCCCGACCGGTATCGCGCACACATATATGGCGGCGGAAGCATTGGAAAAGGCTGGCCGGGAAATGGGTTATCCTCTCAAGGCGGAAACAAATGGTTCAGCAGGGGCCAAAAATGTGCTGACTCCCGAAGAGATTGCCGCATGTGACGGTATCATCGTCGCGGCAGACAAAAGCGTGGAGATGGGCCGCTTTGACGGCAAACCAGTGCTTTCGGTTTCAGTCTCGGACGGTATTAACAAGCCCAAAGAACTCATCGAGCAGATCCGCAGTGGTTCTGTTCCCATCTATCATCATAAAGGAGCAAAAGCGGCTGTCGAGTCGGGTGCGGACCAGAGTTTCAGCAGGCAGATTTATAAGCACTTGATGAACGGCGTTTCTCATATGCTGCCGTTCGTGGTGGCAGGCGGGATTTTCATCGCGCTGGCGTTTTTGATTGACACGGCGATGGGCGTGGATCCGCAGGCGGTTGGGAGCGCGTTCGGCACCGTGACCCCGGTGGCAGCGTGGTTTAAGAATATTGGTAATTTTGCATTCAACTTAATGATCCCGGTTTTGGCGGGCTTCATCGCGATGAGCATTGCGGATCGCCCCGGCTTCCTGGTCGGTGTGGTGGGCGGCATTCTCGCCACAAACGGCGCGACGTTTGCTGACCCCGCGGCGGCGAACACCGTACCGTCCGGCTTCCTTGGCGCATTACTGGCCAGCTTTGTGGCAGGTTATTTACTCTTGGGCTTGGAAAAGCTCTGCGATAAACTTCCCCGTTCCCTGGAAGGCATTAAGCCGGTGCTCCTCTATCCCTTGGCGGGTCTGGCTATTGTGGCCGTGATGATGTGTGCTGTAAACCCCTTCATGGGCATGATCAACACCGCTATGAACAACGGACTCATGTGGCTGAGCGAGCGGCATCTGGATATTTTGCTCGGCGCGATTGTGGCGGGCATGATGGCGATTGATATGGGCGGTCCGTTCAACAAGGCGGCATATGTATTCGGCAGCACGGTTATGCTCGGGCAGGCTGGCACGATGGCCGATCCCAACGTTGCCTATGAAATCATGGCTGCAGTTATGATCGGCGGTATGGTTCCGCCCATTGCGATTGCGTTGTCCACGACATTCTTCAAGAGCAGATGGACGGCGAATGAACGCAAAAACGGCATTGTCAACTATATTATGGGCTTAAGCTTTATTACTGAAGGTGCGATTCCCTACGCAGCGTCTTATCCTCTGGTTGTGATCCCCTCTTGTATCGTTGGCTCGGCGGTTGCTGGCGCACTTTCTGTCATATTTAAGTGCACGCTGATGGCGCCTCATGGCGGGATCTTTGTTTTCGCTGTGGTTGGAAACTGGTATTGGTATTTGCTGGCCCTTGCCATCGGTTCTCTGGTCAGTATGTTGATGTTGGCTTTGCTGAAGAAAAAACCAAAAATGGAATAATGGTAAGGCTTTATAAAAGATGTTAAGAAGGGCAGGAAAGTAAAATGGTGACAAAAACAGTAACCGTTGTGAACTCTCAGGGATTTCATATGCGCCCCGCTGCAACGTTCGCAGCCGAAATGGGTAAATTTAAGTCGAGCGTCACGCTGAAAAGTGGCGAAAAGGAAACAGATGGGAAAAGCTTGATGAACATCATTGCGGCGTGTATCAAGTGTGGCACAGAAGTTAAGGTGATCTGCGAAGGTGAGGATGAGGACGCGGCGCTTGCAAAGGCAGTGTCCATGATTGAATCTGGGTTAGGTGAGGCATAATGCTGAAAGGAATTGGGGCTTCTGCCGGCATTGGAATTGGAAAAGCGCGTAAGCTGATTGAAAAACCAATCGTCTACGAGGATATTACGCCGGTTGATCCGGCGGCAGAAAAGAAACGGCTGGAAGACGCAGTGCAGACCTTTTGTATGCAAAATGAGACACGTGCAAAACGGATGGATGCAGGTGGCGCAGATGGAGATATTCTACGCGGACATATTGCCATGCTGTCCGATCCGTATATGCTTTCCCAAATGCAGGAAGGAATCGACAACGGCGCCTGCGCAGAAAAAGCAGTGGAGACGGTTTGCGATATGTTCATCACGATGTTCTCTGCAACGGACGACGACTTGACCAGACAGAGGGCGGCCGATGTTTCAGACATCAAAAAGCAGCTGCAAAAGATCCTGCTGGGCATTGAAAACGTGGATTTAAGCTGTTTGCCACCGGAAACGGTGCTCATCGTTGAGGAACTGACGCCGTCTATGACTGTCGAACTCGACCGGGAAAATGTGGCGGGAATCGTCACTGAGCACGGTGGAAGAGCCTCGCATGCGGCGATCCTTTCTCGCTCCTTGAAGATCCCAGCGGTGTTAAGTGTAGAAAATGCACTCACATTGATCTCGTCCGAGGAAGAGATCATCGTGAATGGAAGCACAGGCGAAGTCTTCACCGATATCGACAATATCACGCGCGCGCAATTTGTTGAGGAACAAAAGCGTTCTGCTGAACAAGCGGCGTTAGAGGAACAATATCGAGGCAAGCCTACCGTGACGAAGAACGGCGTCGAGAAAAAACTGTATGCCAACATCGGGTCTCATAAAGATCTGGAAGCTGTGCTGGCAGGCGATGCCGAGGGGATAGGACTGTTCCGCACGGAGTTCTTGTTTATGGACCGGAACACGGCGCCGACCGAAGAAGAACAGTTCGAAGCATATAAGACGGTTGCCGTCGGCATGCACGGCAAAGAGGTTGTCATTCGCACATTGGATGTCGGTGGAGATAAAGATGTTCCGTATATGAAGCTGAAGCATGAGGATAACCCATTTATGGGGTTTCGTGCCGTGCGGTATTGTCTCGCTAACCCCGACGCATATAAGATTCAGCTGCGGGCGATCCTGCGCGCTTCTGCTTTTGGCAATGTGGCCATCATGGTGCCACTGGTGACTCGCGTGGATGAGATCTGCGCTGTGCGCGCGATGGTGGAGGAATTGAAAGATGAGCTGGATGTGCAAAACATTCCGTATAAAAAAGATATTCAAGTTGGCATTATGATGGAAACGCCCGCATCCTGTCTGATAGCAGACCTGTTGGCAGCGCATGCGGATTTTTTCAGCATCGGCACCAATGACCTTACGGGTTATATTATGGCTGCCGACCGCGGCAATTCCGATGTGGGATACTTGTATTCTACATTTGACCCCGCAGTTCTGCGTGCAATTCGGCACATCATTGCGGTTGCCGCCAGGCGCGGCATTCCCTGCGGTATGTGCGGCGAAGCGGCTGCCGACCTGCATATGCTCCCGCTGTTGGTGTCATTCGGCTTAGACGAATTCAGTGTCAACCCTGCGAGCGTGCTTTCGGTGCGCAGCGCTTTGGCGACACTCGACAGCGCAGCGTGCGACGTGGTCGCACAAAAAACACTTTCCATGGAGAGCGAGGCAGAGATTTCCGCTTATCTGTCGTCTCTGTAGTGAAAACAATGATTGTAGTCCAAACCTCTTCGGTTTGGACTACAATGGCGTTTTTTGTTTAAATCCAGTATCTATTCGGGTTTGCATACTTTCAAATGCTACTTCCAAATTGGGAACGAAAAGGAGTAAGCGTATTCGCGAACAGCTATCCTTGGATTCCTCCGGCGCATATTCATAATGAGCTTGATCTTCTTAGGCGAATACAGGCTCGGGCGTTTGTGAGGGCAGTGGGAACGGTCTGCCAGGGATTGCAGGGTTCCATTGTGGCGTTTTCTCCAAGACTGCCGGTCCGGAAGCAAATAGGATGACCTTCTTTCGGTTTTGTTTAGGCAGCGGAGCCTTACACCAGGTTTTTCCTATTGGCGTCCTTTTTTCTTTCCGCTGTCACACATCGTTGTAATACCTACACCAGGAATGCTCTCCAAAGTCAAAACAACTCTTGACAATCCCAACAGTGGATGCTATACTAGCACCTGTATAAAACAAAGCAGAGCGTTTGCCCGCTCTCACCCTCGGATGTCGTTCCTGATGGGTTGATACGGTTTTCCCCGCTGCGGCGGGGAATTCAGATCGTGTATGGCGCGGGCAGATTTCTGCCCGCGTTTATTTATCATTTTGAGTGTGTATGGAGGTGCTTACCCATCGCAACCAAGGAACTGCAGATCAATGAACAGATCCGGGATAACGAGGTACGCCTGATCGGTCCCGACGGGGAACAGATCGGTGTGGTGCCGACGCGTGAAGCGCAGCGGCTCGCCGACGAAAAAGAACTTGATCTGGTCAAGATTGCGCCGACGGCTACGCCGCCGGTCTGCCGGATTATGGACTACGGCAAGTATCGTTTCGAGCAGTCGAAGCGGGAGAAAGAAGCGCGAAAAAACCAGCGTGTCGTGGAACTCAAGGAGGTCCGTCTTTCGCTGAATATCGACGTGGCGGATTTTAATACCAAAGCCAAACATGCCCTGCGCTTTTTGCAGGAGGGCAACAAGGTCAAGGTCTCCATCCGTTTCCGCGGCCGTGAAATGGGTCATCCGGAAATCGGACTAGAGACCATGAAGCGCTTTGCAGAAGTCTGTTCAGAGATCGCGGCTGTAGAAAAACCCGCCAAAATGGAAGGCCGCAATATGCTGATGTTCCTGGCTCCGAAGCCTGCAAAATGACGTTCCGTCCGTCGGACGGCGGTGTCCGCCTGCGCGGGGCGGCCGGATGACAGACAATATAAAGGAGGAAACTGACAATGCCTAAGATCAAGACCCATTCCGGCGCGAAAAAACGCTTTAAACTGACCAAAAACGGCAAGGTCCTGCGCGCCCATGCCTATAAATCCCACATTCTGAACAAGAAAACCACCAAGCGCAAACGCAACCTGCGGAAAACCACGGTGGCCGATGTGACCAATGTGGCCCAGGTCAAGCGCCTCATCCCTTATAAATAATCGTTCAGAAACGGAGGATATAGAGAATGGCACGTGTAAAGGGTGCGCTGATGACGCGCAAAAGAAGAAAAAAGGTACTCAAGCTCGCCAAGGGCTATTACGGAGCTAAATCCAAACTATTCCGCACCGCTAAAGAAGCGGTCATGAAATCCGGTCAGTACGCCTACATTGGCCGCCGTCAGAAAAAACGCGATTTTCGTCGTATTTGGATCACCCGTATTTCCGCCGCGGCCAAGATCAACGGTATGAATTATTCCACCTTTATGAACGGCATGAAGAAGGCCGGCATCACCCTCAACCGTAAGATGCTTGCCGAACTGGCCGTCTCCGACGCCGCCGCATTTGCGGGCCTGGCGGAAAAGGCGAAAGCCGCTCTCAAATAAGCTTGAACTGTGCCCGCCGGCCCCGCCAGCGGGCGCTTTATTCTATCCGGTCAAAATCGGGAAGTTTTTTGTATTTTGGCGGGTTCGAGACGTTTTTGGAGATCGTCGGAAAGGAGGTCCTCTTATGGAACAAAGCCGGACCGCTTCCCGGGCGGCGCGTTCCTCGGCCGGACCGATCACCAGCCGGGACAATCCGATTTTGAAAGAATACACCCGTCTGATGGCAGACGCATCTTATCGTCGGGAGAGCGGATTGTTTGCCCTAGAGGGCGCCAGGCTGTGCGCGGATGCCGCTGTATCGGGCATGGAGATCCGTACGGTCCTTTATACCGCCCGGGCGGCGGAACAATATGGCTCCTATCTCAAACCGCTTTTGTCGTCCTGTTCCGATCTCCGCGAGATCGCCGCGCCGCTCGCCAGACGGTTATCAAGCACACAGGCTCCCCAAGGTATATTTTGTATCTGCCGGCGGCTTGACAACCAACTTTCTTTGGGTAAAATAGAAAGATACGGACGCTATCTCCTGCTGGAAGACGTACAGGATCCGGGAAACCTTGGCAGCATCGTGCGCACTGCCGAGGCGTTGGGAATGAATGGCTTGTTTCTTACCCCCGGATGTTGCGACTTGTACAATCCCAAAGTATTGCGGGGGAGTATGGGAGGCGTTTTTCGCCTTGCCACCGGCCGGACTGGGGATTTACCCCGACTGCTCGCTTATTTACGGGAAAAGGGGCTCTCCTCTTTTGCCTGTGTAGCCGATGCTCGTGCCCTGCCGGTGCAGGAGGCTGGACTTGGAAAGGGCTGTATTTGTCTAATTGGCAACGAGGGGGCGGGACTACGGCCTGAAACCGCCGCTTTATGCGATCGGCGGATCACCATTCCGATGGAAGGTCGTGCAGAATCGCTGAACGCATCCATCGCCGCCGCGATCGTGCTGTGGGAAATGAGCAGGCGGGGATGAACCGACTCTCCATTATGTACGGCACCGGGCGGTTTTTTCGCTGCTGTAACCGCCGGAACGATATGTAAAGTGGCCCGGATTGGAACGGCTCGTGTCCGCCGGCCGACGGTACGGAGACGGGAGGGATTCACATTGAGGGACAACCGGCTGTATTGGATTTGGCTGCAGCAGGCACTGGAACCAGGCGGCACGAAAACCGCACTGGCGCTTTCGGCGTTCGCATCGCCTGAAGCGGCCTATAAAGCTTCCAGGTCCGAATTAATGCGGGCTGGTTTTACCGGCGCACTCCTGGAACGCCTGTGCCGCAAATCCCTGGATCCGGCCGCCCGGATTCTCGAAGACAGTTTGAGGGATGGGGCGTTTGTCCTCACCATGGACGACGAGGCCTATCCGGACTGTCTGCGCCATACCTATATGCCGCCCCTGGTGCTATACGGCAAAGGGGAACTGCCGCCGCTCGACCGTCTTCCCGCCGTGGCTATGGTCGGTACCCGTAAGGCATCCGATTACGGCTGCCGTGCCGCCGGAAGCCTGGCCGCCGGTTTGGCGGCGGGTGGCTGTGCCGTCATCAGCGGCGGGGCGGTAGGGATCGACGCGGCGTCTCACCGGGGTGCGCTCGCAGGCGGAGGCTTGACTATTGTTGTGCAGGGATGTGGGCTCGATGTGGATTATCCCAGGCCAAATCGCCCCCTGAGAGAGCAGATCTTAGCCGCCGACGGGGTAATCGTGACGGAATATCCGCCGGGATCGCTGCCGCTGCGGGAGCATTTTCCGGTGCGGAATCGCCTGCTCGCCGGTATGTCGATGGCGGTATGTGTTGTTGAGGCCCCGGAACACAGCGGTTCCCTCATTACCGCCCGGCTGGCCCGCAGCCAGGGGCGGGATGTCTATGTTGTACCGGGCGAGATCACGTCCAAAAACAGCAGCGGTTCCAACGATCTGATTAAAGACGGCGCCGCTCTTGTCACAAAGGCGAGCGAAATCCTGCGGGATTATCGTCTGCGGTTTCCGGATATTCTGGATCTGAGGGCGGCCGACGCCGCCCAGGCCGTCTATGGACATGGAGGGATTCGCCGGGCATCTGTCCCTTCTGCTCCGGCGAAGGATTCCGTCCGGCCTGCAAGGACGGCAGCGCCGGAGGTCGAACCGTCTGCGGATGCTTTTTATGCTTGTCCCTCCGATGCCTCGGCAAAGGCCGCTCTCCTTTATCAGATGCTGACTTGCGAGCCTCTCGCGGCCGAAATCCTCGCGCAGAAGGCCGGATTATCGTTTTCCGATACTCTTGCCGGCTTGACGGAACTCGAGATCGCAGGCTGTGCACGGAATTTTCCAGGCCGGCAGTTTTCTCTGAAACCGCGGCCTTGAGCTATTTTATCAATATATAAGAACAGGTGGACCGCATCATGTCAAAATTGGTGATTGTGGAGTCGCCCGCCAAGGCGAAAACCATTCAAAAGTATCTTGGTCCCGGGTATGAAGTCGTCGCATCGATGGGGCATATCCGGGATCTGCCCAAAACCCTGCTTGGGGTCGATATTGAACACGGATTCAAGCCGCGTTATGTGGACATCCCCGGCAAATCCGCCCTGATCCGCCAGCTCAAATCCATGGCGGCCCAGAGCGACGGCGTCATTCTCGCAACCGACCCGGATCGGGAAGGAGAGGCCATTTCCTGGCATCTCGCCGGCCTGCTGGGAACCGATACGGCCGCCGAAAACCGCGTAACATTTAATGAGATCACAAAAACCGGGGTGTCCCAAGGCATGGCCCATCCCCGGAAATTGGATATGGATCTGGTGAACGCCCAGCAGGCGCGGCGGATCCTCGATCGGATTGTGGGGTATAAGCTCAGCCCTTTCCTATGGAAGAAAATCCGCAAGGGCTTATCTGCCGGACGGGTCCAGTCCGCCGCAGTGCGGATTATCGTGGACCGCGAAAAAGAGATCCGCGCTTTTGTCAGCGAGGAATACTGGAGCCTAGACGCCCTGTTGTCCGATAAGCCGGAGAACCGTCCGTTTCCCGCCCGGTTCCACGGGGATCGAACGGGCAAAATCAAAATTGAAAACAAGGAGAAAGCCGATGCCATCTTGGCGGAACTGCAGGCTGCGGCTTTCACTGTGGATAAGGTGAAACGGGGTGTGAGACAAATATCGCCCGCTCCTCCGTTCATCACCTCCACCATGCAGCAGGAAGCCAGCCGCAAGCTGGGGTTTGCCGCCCGTCGTACCATGAAGGCGGCCCAGGAACTGTATGAAGGCGTGGAAGTGGAGGGGATCGGCGCCATCGGTTTGATCACGTATATGCGGACCGATTCGCTGCGTATCTCGGATGACGCGCGCAAGGAGGGCAATGCCTATATTCAGCAGCGGTATGGCGCCCGGTATCTGCCTGAAAAGCCCCGCGTCTTCAAATCCCGTAACAATGCCCAGGATGCCCACGAGGCCATCCGTCCTTCGGTGCCTTCGCTTACCCCCGAACAGGTCAAGGGTTCCCTGACTTCCGACCAGTACCGGCTTTATAAGCTGATCTGGGAACGGTTCATCGCCAGTCTGATGGCCAACTGTGTGCAGGATACCTGTCAGGCGGATATTGCCGCTGGAAAATATCTATTCAAAGCATCGGGCTATACCGTGAAGTTCGAAGGCTACACCGTGCTTTATGTCGAAGGCAAGGATGAGGACACGGAGACGGGCGGACCTTTGCCGCCGCTGGAGGAGGGGATGTCCCTCGTTTTGCGGGATTTGAAGGGAAATCAGCATTTTACCCAACCGCCTCCCCGCTACACCGAGGCCACCCTGATCAAGACATTGGAGGAAAATGGGATCGGCCGTCCTTCCACCTATGCGCCCACCATCGGCACCATCCTTGCCCGGGAATACGTAGAGCGGGATGGAAAGGCGCTAAAGCCCACCGCGTTGGGGGAAGTGACCACAGAATTGATGGAGGAACAATTTCCGGAAATCGTGGATGTGGATTTTACCGCCAATATGGAGCGGCAGCTCGACGGGGTGGAGTCAGGCAAGGCCGATTGGGTGAAGACTCTCGATCATTTTTACGACGGCTTCTCCAAAACACTGCATAAGGCAGAGGAGGCAACTTCCGGAGAGCGGATCAAGGTTCCCGAGGTGGAGAGCGACGTCACCTGTGAACTCTGCGGCCGGAAAATGGTGGTCAAATCGGGACGGTATGGAAAATTCCTAGCCTGTCCGGGGTATCCCGAGTGCAAAAACACCAAACGGATTGTCGAGGAAACCCCCGGCGTCTGTCCGAAATGCGGCGGTGCGATCGTGGCGAAAAAATCCAAAAAGAATCGGAAGTTTTTCGGATGTTCCCGATATCCCCAGTGCGATTTTGTCACTTGGAATGAACCAACGGCGGAGAAGTGTCCGAAGTGCGGCAAGACCCTGTTCAAGAAAAAGGGACGGAACGCCGGTTTGTTTTGTATGACCGAGGGGTGCGGCTTTGAAAAAGAGGCTGCTCCGAAAAAGGAGGAAAAGACATCGGGCGGACGGGTGGCTGGAGAATGATTTGACAAAGGAGGGGGCCGTATACCGGAATCGACCGACGCACGGATTGTGACAGGCGCCGGCCTGGCCAGATGTGCGGTGGTCTTGGCCGTTGGTCTGTTGTCCATGGGCGGCACTGAATAAAGAAAGCCCTTTGTGGAATATGGTCGGGTTCCAAACCAATCTGAAATTCGAGGGATAAAGACGGGATTCGACCTAATTCCGGACCTGAAACAGGTGAATTTCATTCGGTGTGGGGTAATGCATGTATATTTTTCTATTTTGGTATGATGCCTATATGCGTTGATAAAAAAGAGGACGCTGTAGGCAGAAGGAGCTATCATGAAAAAGGGGCAGATAGTAGAGGGGGTTGTCCAGAGGGTCAAATTTCCCAATAGGGGACTTGTCACGATTCCCGGAGAGGAAAAACATGTTGTCATTAAGAATGCGATTGAAGGGCAGAAAGTACGCGCTTCTGTCAATAAGATCCGTCGAGGACAAGCCGAGGGACGGCTGTTGGAAGTGTTGGAGAAAGCACCTGGCGAGATAGCCCCTCTTTGTCCGCATTTCGGTACCTGTGGTGGCTGTACCTATCAGAATCTTTCCTATGACCGGCAGCTTCAACTGAAAGCGGGGCAGGTAAAGGAAATGATGGATTATGCAGTGAACGGGGAGTATGTCTGGGAGGGAATCAGCCCAAGCCCTGTGATAAACGGGTACCGCAATAAAATGGAATTTACTTTTGGTGATGAATGCAAAGACGGGCCTATGGCGCTTGGTATGCACAAACGGAGCAGTTTTTACGATATTGTAAGCGTTCCAAACTGCCTGATTGTAGACACGGATTATAGAAAAATCCTGAAATACACATTGGAGACGGCGGAGAAAAGTGGATTGCCCTATTATCACAGAATGCGGCATACCGGATTTTTTCGTCATCTTCTCGTTCGCAAGGCGGTCAAGACGGGAGAAATTTTGATTGATTTGATTACCGCTTCGGGAAAGGATATCAGCAATCCTGTTCTCGCTGTCGCAGCAGAGAAATGGCTAAGAAGTTGGGCGGACAAACTTCTTGCGCTATCGCTGAACGGGAAAATTACGGGTATCCTGCATACGGTCAATGACCATATTGCCGATACCGTGAAAGATGAGGGAACCCAGGTACTATATGGTAAGAGTGATTTCTATGAAGAGCTGCTGGGCTTAAAATTCAAAATCACCCCGTTTTCTTTTTTCCAGACAAACTCTCTTGGAGCGGAGGTTCTCTACGAAAAAGCAAGAGAATACATTGGCGATACGAGGGATAAAATCGTGTTCGACCTATACAGCGGAACCGGAACCATCGCCCAGATTCTCGCGCCGGTAGCCAGACGGGTGGTAGGTGTGGAAATTGTGGAAGAGGCTGTGGAGGCGGCCAGGGAAAATGCAAAATGGAATAAGCTTGATAATTGTACGTTTTGGGCCGGGGATGTCCTGAAGGTCATTGATGAATTGGAAGAAGTGCCGGATTTGATTATGCTGGATCCTCCAAGAGATGGTGTACACCCCAAGGCGCTGGAGAAGATCGCCGATTTTGGCGTGGACAGGCTTGTATATATCGCCTGTAAACCGACCAGCTTAGCGAGAGATCTGGAGATACTCCAAAGACGGGGATATCGTGTGGAGCGGATTGGATGCGTTGATTTATTTCCTTTCACATATCATATTGAGACCATTTGCAAACTTGTCAGAAAATAAGACGTCATGGATTCCAGATCGGTAATAAAATGCACTAAAATCAAAGAATTTTAGTGCGTTTTTTCTTTTGTTTGCTTAAGCGCAAAGAGGACCCCCGGATGTGCCGGGGGTCCTGACTATTTGCTTTAGCGCTTTCATAGCTTGAGTTAATACAAAATTTTTCCCGTGAGCTCCGCCAAAGTGTTTTCACCCCAACTGTAGTTGGTTAAATAACTGCCCTTGAAAAGCTGCGAGTATTCTTCCTTGCCGGAAAGGTAGTCGTAAAGATCACACTGGACTTTCTCGGTGACAATCCGTCGCTTTCCGTCTACCGACTCCACAACATCCGAGATACCGTATTCCGCTAAAATATTTTTAAGTCGGAGCGCCACTTTTCTGTAGCGTGCAAGAGTGACGGAATTGACCGGTTCGTCCTCCCACAAAAAGCTGATCGCATCTTCGGAAGACACATATCCGCCGCGGCGATCCACCAGCAGGGCAAACAGCTCCTTCGATTTTTTATTGCGAAAAGCAATCGGTTTGTCACCGACGAAAACATCGAAATATCCAAAGGTACGGATAGATACCGTCCTATCCACAGGAAATTCGTTGTTTTTAGGAACCCCTGCATCATCGACATTAAAAAGTAACACATAACGGGGCGATGCCGCAGGCGATTTGGGGGAGCAGATTGCTTTGATACGCCGCTCACTTTGGCTATTAAAATCGTAATAGGTAAAGTCCGCTTCTCCAATTCTAAGAAGCTCTGTAAAATCTTCATAAGCCACTTTACTGCGAGCGACAAAATCCTCGATCCGTGTACTCTTTTTCATAAGCGGCAGCCACTCGTCTTTGGTGACTCCAAAAAAACCACAAACATTTTCACTGACATAAAGCGGCGTAACATAGTTGTCTGACACTTCAAATGCGGCAATGCCTTCGGTAAACTGCATCACCAATTCCTGTATATTTTCTTTTAAAGAAAGATTTTCGTTTCTCAAAACCTCTGCTTCTTGGGCGTCGGGAACACAC
>USDZ01000023.1 GCA_900553525.1 uncultured Oscillospiraceae bacterium | reverse complement strand
GCGGGGATATGACCCTCTCCGCCACCAGGCTGGAGAAGTTCTATGGCTGTCCCTATGCCTATTTCTGCCGGTACGGATTGCATGCCAAGAAACGACAGCCGGCAGATTTAAACGCCGCCGAGGCCGGCACACTCGCGCACTATGTTATGGAGCAGCTTCTACCCTTCTATACACACGAAGGGGTTTCGACCGTTATCCGACATCGAATCGAAACCGATACGGCGGCGGTTGTCGAGGGATACGTCGAAACCTATATGGGAGGACGGGAAAATAAAACAAAACGTCTGAATCATTTGCTCGAGCAACTTACCCGCACCTGCGCCAATCTGATGTGGAGAGTGGTACGTGAACTGGCTCAAAGCCGGTTTGTTCCCGTGGATTACGAACTTCCTATCGGGAATACGGATGAAAATGGCAACGGAATTCCCCCCTTGACCCTGACTCTGGCAGACGGCACACAGGTACAAATCCGGGGAACAGTGGATCGAGTGGATCTCTACCGCACTGGAGAAGCTGACTACATACGGGTTGTCGATTATAAGACGGGTCAGCGGGAATTCCGACTCTCTGAAGTAGTCGAAGGCATCAACCTTCAAATGCTCATTTATTTGCTTTCCATCTGGCAGAACGGAGAAGGGCGATACGGCCATGTCATACGACCGGCGGGAGTTCTTTATCTGCCGGCGAAGCTGCCTGTGATCCGCTTGTCTCGTGACGCTGACCCTTCGGCGCTCGAACGGGAACAGCTTTTGACCATGAAGATGAACGGCCTAATCCTCGATGATCCAGAAATTATCCAGGCCATGGAAACCGATGCGGCCGGGCTGTTCATTCCCGCCCGGCTGGATCCCAAAACAGGACGTCCTGCAAAAGGATCGAGCATCGCTTCACTTCGTCAGTTCGGCCTACTGAAAATCAAAATTCAAAAGCTCCTTACATCCATGGCCGAAACGCTTCGCAGGGGCGATGTGGCGGCCCTACCGGTTGGCGGCGCGGTCGACGGCTGTGAGTACTGTGATTATCGAGCCGTCTGCGGACACGAGCCGGAGGATCCCGTCCGCTTGATTGCTAGACGGGACACGGCACAGATCCTACAGGAATTGGAAAAAGAGAGCGCGACAACGGAGGAAACACCAGATGGCGGACGTACGTTTATATAACATGTGTCTGATCGAGAACCCCAAAACCCGGCAGGTAGTGGTATTGGACAAGGTCGCGTCTCCGTTCGCCGGCATCACGCTGCCAGGCGGCAAGGTGAGAGAGAAAGAAAGCCTGGCCGCCTCTGTCATTCGGGAAGTGCGGGAGGAAACCGGGCTGTTGGTCAGCCATCCTCAGCCGGTTGGACTGGTGAATTGGATTCATCCTGAAACAGGGGCGAGATGGCTGCTTTTTCTTTACCGGACGCATTTGTTCAGCGGGAAATTGCTCGAGCGGACACACGAAGGACGCGTATTCTGGACGGATACAGACATTTTTGAAAAAGCTCCATTATCCCCCAACATGGATGTGTTTTGGCGGATGTATCGCGACCATGATTTTCGGGAAGTCCTCGGCACCTGGACCGACGAGGGATTGGCTGGGGATTTTATATGGGATTGACGGGGAGGCGGCAAATATGGCGGAAAGGCAGTGGACAACCGAACAAAGGCAATGTATAGAGGCGTCCGGCGGCCCTCTGCTGGTATCGGCTGCAGCGGGATCCGGCAAAACCGCCGTGCTTGTCCAGCGCATTCTTCATAAAATCACCTGTGAAGAAAATCCTACAAGCCTAGACCGGCTGCTGGTTGTTACCTTTACGAAAGCTGCGGCGGCTGAGATGAAACAGCGCATCGCATCGGAAATCAGCCGTTTGATTGCCGAACATCCAGGAAACCGGCGTCTGCGGCATCAGCAAACGCTTCTGCCTTATGCGGCGATCAGTACAGTGGACAGCTTTTGCAGCAATCTGCTTAGGGAAAATTTCCATATACTTGGCATATCTCCTCAATTCCGTGTGTCGGAAGAGGCGGAAACCCATCTTTTGAGAGAAGAAGCTGTAGGAGAAATCATCGAAGAAGCTTATGCGCAGGAGGAACCCGGCTTTCTGGAGCTAGCCGATATGTTGAGCAACGGCAAAAGCGACCGCCGTTTAACAGAAGATATTGAAAAAATATACGATTTTATTCAATCTCACCCCGATCCGGAAGGGTGGCTCTGCGAAAAAGAACGGGCATATGAAACGGACAGTCCTCTTTCCGAGACAATTTGGGCAAAAATTGTGCTTCGACACATAGAGACCGTTCTCCGGCATGCACGGCATTTAACCATTTTGGCACTGCAGCAGACGGATGGCGATGCTGTTTTGACGGACAAATATCGGCCGGCGCTGGAGGAGGATCGGCAGGCGATTGACGATACGCTGGAGCAGATCCTATCTCCAAACTGTGTATGGGACCAGATTCCATACGATTTGTCGAGAATCGCGCTTGCCCCGCTCAAACCGGTGCGTACTTGTACAGACGATGCAGCTAAGGAACGGATTAAAAATCTTCGCAGTAAAGTGAAAAAACTGGTTCGGCCTTTGCCCGGTCTGCTGGGGGGAAACGAGGCGCAATGCCTGGAGGATTTGACGGCTCTGCACCGTTTAGTAGCGGCTTTATTCGCTCTTGTCCGCAGCTTTGCCGCTCGTTATGAAGAAAAGAAAAAGGCCCGCAAAATGCTGGATTTTCATGACCTTGAACACGGCGCCCTCCGGCTTCTCACCATCCGTGGGGAAGACGGCGCCCTCCTTCTCTCCCCGCTTGCACAAGAGCTGTCCGGCCGTTTCGACGAAATCCTTGTAGACGAATATCAGGACACCAACGCCGCCCAGGATGCTCTATTCTACGCTCTGTCCCGCAAGGGAAGCAATCTCTTTTTAGTCGGCGATGTCAAACAGAGTATATACGGCTTTCGTCAAGCCATGCCGGAGCTTTTTCTCCGGAAACGGGATACCTGGCCGGATTTTACCGGAAAAGACTATCCGGCGACAATCACCTTGGGGCATAATTTCCGAAGCCGGGCCGAGGTGACGGACAGCGTGAATTTTCTGTTCCGCCAACTGATGTCCAAGGAGTCCTCCGATATCGCCTATGGGGATCGGGAGGCGTTGGTTCCATCTGCATCTTATCCTGTCGGAATGGGATATGAAACCGAACTTTGCCTTTTCGACGCCGACACCAGTGACGATCCCCTGGATAGCCGGAATGCAGGGGAAGCCCGATGGATCGCCCAGCGAATCGGAGAACTGGTGGGAAATCTGTCGGTCACGGAAAGCGGTATGACGCGCCCCGCCAGATATGGGGATTTCTGTATTCTTCTGCGCAGTAAAAAGGGCCACTCCGACACCTATGCGGCTGCGCTGACCAGGGCTGGAATACCGGTGACGGCGGCAGGAGACCGGGGGCTTTTCGCAACTCCGGAGATATCCCTTGCTCTGTCCATGCTCCGGGTGATTGACAATCCGCTCCTGGATATCCCTCTCCTGGCGGTATTGCTTTCTCCGATTTATGGCTTCACCCCCGATGATCTGGCGGCAATACGACTTCTGGAACCCCATCATGCCCTTTTTACGGCGTTGAACCGTATGGCCGGACGGCAAGGAACTGAAAAGGACGGAGATTTACCGGATCGATGCCGTGCATTCCTCTGTCGGATGACGCTGTACCGTACTCTCGCCTCTACTATGCCCATAGACCGCCTACTCACCCGCTTGTATGAAGACACCGCTCTGCCCGCTGTGATGCGTGTACGCCGCGGCGGAGAGCAAAAACTAGCCAATCTCCGTCTCTTACAGGAATACGCCCGGCATTTTGAAGAAAACGGATTTCGAGGCTTGGCCGCCTTCATCCGATATCTTGACCGGATGGAAGAACAACAGTTGGACCTGTCCCCCGCTGTTTTATCCGGCCACACAGACACCGTGCAAATACTCAGCATCCATCACAGCAAGGGACTTGAGTACCCCGTGGTCTTCCTGGCCGGTCTCGGAAATGCTTTCAATTCGGCTTCCACGCGGGAGGATCTTCTCCTCCATCCCATGCTGGGAGTCGGCATGACACGCCGCGACCCCAAAACCTATAACCGTTTCGATACACTGCCCCGGCAAGCGGCCTCTCTGTCCATCCGCCGCAGTGAACGGGCGGAAGAACTTCGGATTCTATATGTAGCCATGACCAGAGCAAGAGAAAAGTTGATCCTCACTATGTCTGTCAAAAATCCGAACTCCCGATTGGTGGCGCTCGCTTCTGGATTAAATCAGGCGGAGGTTCTGCCGGCATATTCCGTATTGGATGCGGGAAGCCTGGGAGATTGGGTTCTCTCGGCGGCGCTGAGGCATCCATCCGCATCCATTCTGCGTCAAAAGGCCGGATCCGAGTCTTTGCCGATATTGCCGTGTCAGACCTCCTGGCGTATCGACTGCCTGCCCGTTCCTCAGTCAGAGTCTGAGTTCCGGCAGACGGAGACTCCTTTGGATGCGGATCCGCATTTGGTTGCCCATATTCGGGAGCGGATCGCCTATCGGTATCCTTACACGGCAATGTCTTCCCTTCCGGCAAAGATCGCCGCTTCAGATATAACCAACCGTGTTTTAAAACGGGAAGCTGTTGCAAACAGGCGACCGGCTTTTCTGGGAAAAACCGGCCTAACTCCGGCGGAACGAGGCACGGCTCTTCATATGTTTATGCAATACGCACAGTATGACCTGGCTGCGGCCGATGTTGAAATGGAAGCACAGCGTCTTGTCTCTCGAGGATTTCTAACTGGCCAGCAGGGGGAAAGCCTGGATTTCGCCAAACTTCGCCGCTTCTTCGCAAGTCCTCTCTACGAACGGATCCGGCGTTCCCCGCGCTGTATGCGTGAACTGGCCTTCACCATGGAGCGGCCCGCTGCATATTTTTTTCCTGACTTGGCAGCCCCGGAAGACAGCCGGCAGGACTGCATCACGGTACAGGGAATCGCCGATTGTATATTCGAAGAAAAAGGTTCCCTCGTGATTGTGGATTACAAAACAGATCGTATTGGGGATGGCGAGGAACTCGTCCATCGCTATGCCGGTCAACTCCATTTATACGCGGAGGCCTTTTCCCTCACTCTTGGGCTTCCGATATCGGATTGCCTGCTCTATTCCTTTCATCTCGGGAAAACATTATCGGTCGGTATTTCCAAAAGCTGCCTACAAAAAAAGCACCTCTCATCATGACAAGGTATCTTGAAACTTTTCTCTTCCCCTTATATACTTAGTGGATAGAAGGGGATGACAAAGTTGGAGATCCATACCATGGGGCATCAAAACCCCGGCCATAAAGCGGGGGTCCGGTGTGTCCGTTTTGAAAGCTGCGAAAATATGGACACACAGGGTAAAGGCTTCTTGCTTTTACTCGTGCTTGAAGGCGTGGTCGTATTACATACTCAAAAGGGAGATGTAACGGCCGTTGCTCCAAGTTTTGTTACGTTTAATGAGCAGGAATCTCCTGTATTGGTTCGAAAAAGCAAACTACGGGCCATGTCGGTTTACTTTCACCCGCAGTTTCTTAATATCAATATGACATTTGATCTACTGCGCAGCGAACAATATCAAGATATCGCCAGTGTTCACGACATGTTTATGTTGACTCCCTTTGTCCGAGGCAGTATGTGTCTGCCGATATTGGATCGGTATTTACCGCGTGTCCTGGAAGCCTTTGATGAGATAGAACTGCAACTTACCGAACAGCCTGATTTGTATTGGAGCTGTCGCGCAAGGGCGGGCTTTATGAACCTTCTCATGGTGCTGGAGACACATTATCAACTCAAACTTATGGGGAAGCTGGTGGTGGGTCATCCGTCCAGGCCGGTGACAAATCCTATTGTCAAACGGGCGATTTTTTACATTGAAACCCATTATATGGATAGGATAACCTATCCGGATATCGTTGCGGACAGCGGTACAAACCGCACCACTTTAAGCCGCCTGTTCCAGGCGCAGCTCGGTATGACCGCCGTTGAGTATTTACGCCGATATCGGATAGAAACCGCGCAAAAACTGTTGCGTTTTACGGAGATTCCCATCAAGGATATTGCCGATCAGTGTGGTTTCTCTACAGCGGAGCATTTTACGCGTATATTTACGGAAATGATGGGGACTCCTCCCGCTACTTTTCGAAGAATGGCTGTAGAAAAACGTAAAAGCGAATTTCAGCATATAAACCAAACGTAACGGAGAAATTTCCGCCAACTTAAATGGATTCCTCTGTTGACATGCGGGATGGAAAATGGTATGATAGTGTGCGTCACTTGAACGGAGAGGTGTCCGAGCGGTTTATGGAGCTGGTCTTGAAAACCAGTGACTCGCAAGAGCCAAGGGTTCGAATCCCTTCCTCTCCGCCATCCGTTCATCAGACGCCGAATACGCGGTATAGGAGCTCACGAAGATGATTAAAGCCGCCATTGTGGGGTTTGGAAATATTGGACACGCTGTGTATGAGGCGCTTGGTACCTGCGGTGATATACACCTTGCGGGAATTGTCAGCGGCAGTCTGGCGCCGGGGTCTTTGAAGAACGTGCCAGTTGTCCGTGAAATCCATAACTTGGATAGAGTGGATGTTGCAATTCTTTGTGCCCCGAGTCGTTTGGTTCCAGATATGGCTGCCGGACTGCTGAAACAGGGCATTTGTACGGTGGACAGCTACGACATCCATTCTTCTATTTATGAGGTTCGTGAACAACTGGACGCCGTCGCCAAAGCCGGCCATTGTGCTTCTATTATGGCGGCCGGTTGGGATCCTGGAACCGATTCGATGGTGCGTGCTCTTTTCGAGGCCATGGCACCGAAGGGGCTTACCTATACAAATTTTGGGCCCGGAATGAGTATGGGACATACGGTCGCTGTGAAAGCTATTCCGGGTGTGAAAGACGCGCTTTCCATGACGATTCCCCTAGGAACAGGTCTCCATCGCCGGATGGTATATGTGGAATTGCAAGACAGCGCAGATTTTGAGCAGGTTTCCAACGCCATTAAAAACGACGCCTATTTTATACACGATGAAACCCATGTGGTGGCTGTTCCTTCTGTGAATGCTCTCAAGGATATGGGACATGGTGTGGACATGGAACGTAAAGGCGTTTCGGGTACCACTCAAAACCAGCGGATGGGTTTCACCATGAGCATCAATAATCCGGCTTTGACAGGGCAAATTTTGGTGGCGTCCGCCCGTGCTGTGATAAAACAACAGCCCGGATGTTATACGTTGATCGAAATTCCGCCGATTCATCTTCTAGAGGGCGAACGGGAAGACTTGATTCGCCGGTTGGTCTGAACTTAAAATTGCATACCTCCCCTCCCTGCTCACCGCATCGGAGGGTGATACGGAGAAGTACTCAAGTTGGTGACGAGGCGCCCCTGCTAAGGGCGTAGGTCGGGTAACCGGCGCGAGGGTTCGAGTCCCTCCTTCTCCGCCATAATAGGAACATAAAAAAGATATGTTCCGCATAAACCCCGATTTTATCGGGGTTTTTTGCTACCCAAACGCCGGGATTTCAAGATGCATATTCGTAGATATAAAACGGCTGTTTTTGCTTTGCGGATAGATTTGAACTCCCGTACAACAGAATAACTGCTTCAAACGGCAGACAAGTTGCTAAAAACTTGTCTGCCGTTTTTGCGTTTAACCGCCCGAAGTTTTGCAAAAGCCTTCGGGCTTTTTTCATTTCACGAAAGATTAACTATTAGAAGTCAACCCCGAAAAGGGACGGCGGTGGCAAAGAAAGTAGATGGTTGAAAAAGGGTATAGCAAAATAGAGGTCCGGGAGGACCCCAGCACAGACTAACAGGATAAGGAGGCGGAATAACGGCGCTATGCGGTACGGCTGTCTGGATTTCTCCATAGCAAAAATCAAACGCACCAATTTCTTGGAGGCATGGGAAAGAGCAACATTGTAGTGTTTGCCCTCAGTCAGTTTCTTGGCCAAGTAAGCGGAAAAGGTCGGGTCCCAGAGGCAGACATACTTGGTCGCATTGTAAAGGGCATAGCGCAGATAGCGTGAACCACGTTTCTCCATATGAGGGTAGCAGTTTTTAAGCTGTCCGGACTGATAGGTAGAAGGAGACATTCCAGCGTAGGCCAACAGCTTGTCCGGGGAGGCAAACCGAGTGAAGTCTCCTAAATGGACGACTACCTGCATGCAACTGCAAAACAAGGAAATATCCATTCGTCAGTTTGTCAATATAAACGCCGATAAGACTCTATATTATTCCACGCCGGCAGGGGAAGATGAAAGCGGCAATCCACGGCTCTGGATACTGTCGACTCCTGGCGATGAGTTGAAATACTATCCGGCATTTTCGGATATCACCGCCTGTAAAAGCTTTTTTCCTTCGATTGGTAGAAGCCAATTTATTATAATCGAAGGCGATCTGCGCAACGTTTTAAATTCGTTGGACGATCCGCTGTTGAAAGAATTTGGTGTGGTCGTTGATCCTCATTCCTCTTTTCCAATCGCGATTCCTCCGGGAATAAGAGCCGAATAAACGGCGAGAGCTTGACACAAATAAAACCGAACCTTTTGCCTGCCGGCTCAAGGTTCGGTTTTATTCATGCAGGAGAAATCACAAATCCGCTCTTTGTGTCATTGATTCTTTCAATTCATAACAGAAACTGATGCAACAAGTCCCGAAATAGGTTTTGTACCCTTTCCCCATACCCTGCGACCGGCCGCGGCTCGATAGAGCCCGCCGCCGTTATGGAAATTGTGCATAACTCCCTTCCATCCACCGCATATCGCACGGTTCCGACCAGATCCCCTTGCGTTACGGGTGCGATCAAAAAACGCGGCAATTTTATCTCATAGGATACCCTTTCTGCCTCTTCCTTCAGTAAAGGAATGCTTGGAGGCTCCTCCATCGAAAGCGATACGCTCGATTCCATCCCGCCCGAGACCGGGAATAACGGCAAGTCAGGTCGCGGCAACGCGCAAGACTGGGTCAGGGAAAACCCATATTCATATAAAGCTATATGGTCGTTCCAGTCGTCCGGAGCCTTTAATGTCACGGCGATCAAGGTCACACCGTCTTTTTGGGCGGCGGAAACCAGACAACGTCCTGCCTTGGTTGTAAATCCCGTTTTTAGCCCGATAGCATAAGGATACAAAGAAAGCAGCCGGTTATGGTTACTCATCGTGGCCTCGTGCTTTGGATCCCCCAATTGGATCCGCGCCGATTTCATGGCACAAATTGCAGCCAGTTCCGGATGGCGTAAAACTTCGGCCCCCAACAGAGCCATATCGTAAGCGGATGAAGAATGGCCGTTTCCATCGAGCCCTGAAGGCGACACAAAACACGAATCCATCATGCCGAGTTCTTTGGCCTTGGCATTCATCCTCTCGGCAAAATCCGGCAGCGACCCAGCAACCGTCAAGGCAATAGCGTTCGCCGCGTCATTGCCGGACTCGAGCAGCAGACCGGTCACGAGATCGCCCATCGAAATCCAGTCACCAGCTCGGAGGCCCATAGACGAACCCTCCACCCGCACCGCTTCCTCCGTGATGTGGACATCCCGGTCAAACGGAACCGATTCCGCCGCTATTAGCGCCGTCATCAATTTGGTCGTGCTGGCCATGGGCCGGGGAGTATGGGCGTCCTTTTGAAACAGAATCCGCCCGGAGAACGGCTCATACAATACCGCCGACTGCGCGGATACCGAAGATGGTTCGGCCGCCACTTTGGGGCCGCCAAACGGCCCGGCAGCCAGCAATCCGCACACCGCCAGCACGACAGCTGTTTTGTATCCTGTTTTCCACAATCTGCATCACCCGCCAGTTTTATGTCTCATGAAACTGTATGCTGGCGAGTTAAAAAAGATGTTTGGTTTACTTATTTTCGGACTGGGTTACTGTAACCGTAGCGGTATC
Source organism: uncultured Oscillospiraceae bacterium (assembly GCA_900553525.1). Taxonomy (GTDB): domain Bacteria; phylum Bacillota; class Clostridia; order Oscillospirales; family Acutalibacteraceae; genus UMGS1623. The sequence goes on along the minus strand of USDZ01000023.1, from coordinate 6,005 downwards.
TTTATCCGCTTCCACAACAGTGACCTCTGTTTTTTCTTTTTTCTTTTTAAACAAATCGGTTACTTTGTTCACCAGCTCGGGAACCATGTTGATGACCTGGCTGTTGGAATCCGGATTGGAAACCAATGGCAGTACCCGAACATCGCCGTTCGAAACTGCGAGAAACGCGATCGGTGTGATGTTGATACCCGCGCCGCCGCCGCCGCCAAAGAGTTCCTTTTCTCCCTTGGTCGGAAGATCAGAGCCCCCCGATGCAAAACCATAGGACACCTTGGAGACGGGGATCAGGACGATACCGCCGGGCAAAGGGATGGGCTCCCCCACCACGGTGCTTACATCCACCATCTGCTTGATTTTGTCAATAGAGACCCCCATCAGGTTTTCCACTTTTGTTTCTTTATCCATGACTGCTTGCCTCCTTATAGTGCGGTTTTGATGATATATTCTGATGAAATAGGAAGGATATAAACGACCGAAGTAGAGTCCAGAGGAGCCGAATAGGTACGGCATGAAGCCGGATGTCGAGTTCTGCTCTGCCTTTTGACGCCAGAAAATCAGGTTCTAGCCGGACCGATCGGTGCCGGATCCGCATACCGCTTTCCAGCAGTGCCTCAGCCGGAAAAACCACCGCACAGGCCCGACCGTAATTCTGTGCGGTTTCTGCCGCGTCTCCCGAAGCTACGACTAAATGGATACGAAGATGATCCACCGTGACCGCCCGAAAAAACCGTTTAGCCTCAGCTGTGAGTAACTGGGCCAGGGAGGTGTAATAGGAGATGACCGCCCTCACACCGTCTTCTTTCAGCATCTTTGAAAGCGTCGAAAGTTTTTTCCCGCTTTCGGCTTTGCTGCGTCTTTCTGTTTTTTTTGCCTTAGAAATCTCTTCTCTTACAGATTTTTCCCGGCGAGGATACAACCGAAAGGGAATCCCCCCTATCCGGATCCGAATAGTCAATTCACCGCGAAAGGTAATACGCAGATAAACGGGTATCACCAGCAACAACATGAACAAGGCCAACAGAACCAATAACACCGTCCATATGACGTTCCAGCCCGACATCGGTTACGCCTCCCTTCACCGCGGGTACGGAAACCGGTATAGAATCAGTTTTCCACCGTTTCCGACTGTTCAATCACTTCGTCTAATGTCGTTTCATCCATTTGCGCATTTTCATCCTCTTTTTGTGGCAAAGGTGGCAGCCCTTCGAGGGAATTCAGCCCGAAACAACGCAAAAAATCTGGCGTAGTCCCATACAAAAGCGGACGTCCGGGCAACTCAAGCCGACCCTTTTCCTCAATCAATTTTTTTTGTACAAGCCCTTGTACCACAGCGCCGCAGTCCACACCGCGAACCTGTTCGACAAACGCACGTGTTACCGGCTGGTTGTATGCGATGATCGCCAATACTTCCATAGCAGCCTGGGACAGGGGAGTATTCCGCCGGATCTCAAGTGCTTTGCGAATATATCCCGCGTAATCGGGGCTTGTACAGAGCTGGTAACGATCGTCCAGCCGAAGCATCCTCACCCCGCCTCCTCGGGTGTTGACGTCCTGCATCAAATCATCCGCCAAACGGATTGTAGTCTCCTCATCCAGATCCAGTACCTCAGACAGACGTTCAGATGTCACCGGTTCCCCGCTGGCAAACAGTACCGCCTCCATAGCGGCCTGATATTGTTTAATTTCCATGGATATCCTCCTTCCGGTCCCGAAGCAAACGGACGGTTGTCCCGGTCCCGGTTCCATCGACCCAGACCCGTTTTCCTTTCACGAGTTCCAGAAGCGCGAGAAAAGTGGCGACGAGTTCCGACTTGGAACGGGCACCGATAAATAGCTCGTCATACGCCACCACTTTCTTGTGAGCCAAGCGGCGCATAACGCCAAAAATTTTCGAGGCTACCGATACGATTTTCCGAGACACGATGCCGCTGAAAGCCTGAGGCGGCGGGGGTAAGCGCCGCTTCCCCTTTCCAGCCGCCGCGAGATAGGCATCCGCCAGCACTTCGGGCGGATGCCGCCGCCGATACGTCAAATCCGGCGCAATCTCCTCCGGTTCGCGAATAAATAGATCGCCCCCAATATGAAGGAGGGCCAGCCGTCTGGCCGCTTCTTGGCAAAGCTGATATTCGATCAGCTCGCCGACCAGTTCTTGACGCAGCGCCTCAGCTTCTTCGTGCCGCGGCAGCAACATGGAGGATTTGATCTGGACCAACCGCGCCGCCATTTCCAGAAATTCGGTTGCCACATCCAGATCGGCATCCTGCATTTGACGGATCGCATCCATGTACTGATCCAAGACCTCATGAATAGGAATATCCAGGATATTCAGCTTGTTTTTCTGCACCAGATAGAGAAGCAGATCGAGCGGCCCCTCAAAAACCGGCAATTTATAGGAAATGGCCTCCATGTCACTCCACCCTGTTTATCAGCCTAAAAAAAGCGAACAATACCGTGCAGCCCGAGGATGAGGCAAAGAAAATTGCCAATCAGTCTGCTCAGAAAATTCAGAGGAACGGTCAAAACACCGGTCAGCAGTAAGAGCAAAAGGGCCAAAGTAATATACTGGGAATACCGTTCCATGGTGTACACCCACCGGTCGGGCAGAAAAAAGCCAAATATCCGAGACCCATCCAGAGGCGGAATGGGCAGCAGATTGAACACCGCCAGCCCGATATTGATAGAGGCGAAGGTGTTAATCAAAACCTGCGCCGCTACGTTCAGGATAAAAGCACTATGCGCAAACGTGTATATCACCCGGTAAAGGGCCAGGGACAGCGCCGCCATCAACAGATTGGACATCGGCCCGGCCAAAGCCGTGAGCGCCATATCCCTTTTAGGATGCCGGAAGTTGTAGGGATTGACCGGCACGGGTTTCGCATATCCGAATCCGCACAGACAGAGCATCACCGCACCAAACACATCGAGGTGCTTAAGCGGATTCAGGGTCAGACGGCCGTTCCATTTGGCCGTGTGGTCGCCCAACCGGTCGGCGGCAAAAGCGTGCGCCAATTCATGCACGGGCAGCATAACCAAAATAACGGCGGCATAGCTAAACAGCATGATGACAAAAGTTGTAAACGACATATCTTCCCAGTGATTCAGCAACGTTATCAGCATAAACGCAATCCTTTCCCAATCTGGAAATACCAAAGTATACTTGAAATATTATACTGGAAACAAAAAAGAAATACAAGGACAAACCCCCGGTCAAAATCAGAATTCAACTTTTTTTCATAACTTGAAAAAAAAACTTGCTTTTGAATGGATTTTCTGCTAATATATTTCTGTTGCTTTTTAGGGCGGTCCCTGGGTTGACTGTCCTGTGGCTCACAAGGAGGTGCAGAAATTGGCAAAATGCAATATTTGCGGTAAAAGTGTGACGTTCGGCATTCAGGTTTCCCATTCCCACCGTCGTTCCAATCGCACTTGGAAACCCAATATTAAGCGCGTCAAGGCGATGGTGGACGGTTCCCCGAAAAGAATCTATGCCTGCACCCGTTGCCTGCGTTCCGGCAAGGTTACCCGTGCCGTCTGAGTACATCGTACACGCAAGAACTGTGCCCAACGGCGCAGTTCTTTTCTTTATCTCGGGGAAATCCCGTCGTGCTGTATTTTTTGGACCGCGAAATCCATCCTATACACATAGATAAGGAGGGAATCCGCTGTGATCAACATTTGGCACGACATTCGCGAGGAACGAATCCGCCCCGACAACTTTACCGCCGTCATCGAAATTCCAAAAGGCGCGAAAAATAAATACGAACTCGATAAGGAAACCGGATTTCTCCGGCTCGACCGGGTGTTGTATACCGCTACCCATTATCCGGCCAATTACGGATTTATTCCCCGCACATACGCCGAAGACGGGGATCCGCTTGATGTTTTGGTGATGTGTCAAGAGTCTATTTTGCCTATGACCCTTGTACAATGCTATCCGATCGGGGTTGTGAAAATGGTGGATGAAGCATCCATTGATGAAAAAATCATCGCCGTTCCCTTCCAGGATCCCTCTCTGTCCGGTTATCAGGATATCGGAGAACTTCCGGCGCATACGTTCAACGAAATTCAGCATTTTTTCTCGGTTTACAAATCTCTTGAGGGAAAAAACACCGTGGTCAAAGAAGCGCTTGGGCGCAAGGCTGCGCTCGAAATCATCGCTCATTGTATCGACGCTTATCGGGATCGATACGCCGGCCATCTCGCTAATAAGAAGGAGTGAATCGTATGCAGCTTCCGGATCAAGAGAAACTGTTGGCCCAAGGGAGGGCGTATCTTTCCTGTTCTTTCGACGCGCTCTCCTCCCTCCCCTGCCTCTCGTTTCGTGAATTGGATGCGGGACGTACGGCATTGATCCTGGTGGATCTGGTCGAAGGATTTGCCAGGCAGGGGGCTTTGTCCAGCAGCAGGGTCGAAGCTCTGATTCCCGGTGCCGTTACGCTGACGGCCCGCTGTTCTGCCGCAGGCATGAAGATCGTCGCTTTGGCGGATTGTCATACCCCGGACAGTCTGGAACTTCAGAGTTATCCGCCCCACTGTCTGCGGGGAACTGAAGAGGCTCGCCTCTGTCACGAAGTTGAAAAGGCCGCTGGCTCCTATACGCTTATTGAAAAAAATTCCACCAACGGACTGCTTGAACCCACCTTCGACAGTTGGAGAAAAAACTGTCCGGGTATTGATACCTATATTGTAATTGGAGACTGCACCGATATCTGCGTCCAGCAATTTTCTCTCGCCGCCAAAGCCTGGCACAACACGCGCAATCTGCCCTTGCGGGTTATCGTCCCCATCTCCCTCGTCGACACTTTTGATGCGGACGGTCATCCAGCCGACTTCCTCAATGTGGTTTCGCTGATGATGATGCAGTCCGGCGGCGTCGAAATCGTCCGGGAAATTGAATAACCTGTTTATCAATTTTATCAATCCTATAAAGGAGTCGATGATATGAATTCTCTGAACCAAGCCTATGGTGCGGATAATCTGACCATGCTGACCGATTTTTACGAGCTTACCATGGCCAATGGATTCCTTCAAAATGGGATTGGTGAGCAGATCGCCTATTTTGACATGTTTTTCCGTCATATACCGGACGGCGGCGGTATGGCCATCATGGCCGGAGTCGAGCAGGTGGTGGATTATCTGCGTCATTTGTCGTTCACGGCAGAGGATATCGACTATTTGCGAGCCCGCCGCCTGTTCAGTGAGGAATTTCTATCCTATCTGGCACATTTTCAATTTGCCTGTGACGTATGGGCGGTGCCAGAGGGTACGCCTATCTTTCCACACGAGCCCATTGTAACTGTGCGCGGCCCCGTTATTCAGGCCCAGTTTATCGAAACCATGATCCTTCTGGCGGTCAACCACCAGTCTCTCATCGCCACGAAGGCAAACCGTATTGTGCGAGCCGCTCAAGGCCGTTCCGTCATGGAATTTGGTTCCCGCAGAGCCCAGGGATACGACGGTGCCGTATACGGTGCACGAGCCGCGTACATCGGCGGCTGTATCGGTACAGCCTGTACCCTGGCCGATCGGGCGTTCGGCATCCCGGCCCTCGGCACTATGGCCCATAGCTGGGTACAAATGTTTGACAGCGAATTCGACGCTTTTTGCGCTTATGCCCGGGAATATCCCGATTCCTGCACGCTGCTTGTCGATACGTACAACACTCTGAAATCCGGCGTTCCCAATGCCATTCGCGCCTTTAACGAGGTGTTGTTACCGAACGGATACCGCCCCAAAGGGATCCGGATTGATTCGGGCGACATCACGTATTTGAGCAAAAAAGCCCGCCGCATGCTCGATGACGCCGGCTTTCCGGACTGCCAGATCTGCGCCTCCAACTCCCTCGACGAATACATCATCCGAGACATGATCGGACAAGGCGCCAAGGTCGATACGTTTGGGGTCGGGGAACGGTTGATCACGGCAGCGAGCACTCCCATCTTCGGGGGGGTCTATAAACTCGCGGCCGTGGAACGAAACGGCGCCATCATTCCCCGCATTAAGGT
>USDZ01000022.1 GCA_900553525.1 uncultured Oscillospiraceae bacterium | reverse complement strand
AGATAAGTTTCCATACGGACGGCGATTTCCGACGGATCGTCTGGTTTCAAACGGAAACGGGCCTCCGTTACCACATCGCCGGTCCTCATGATTGCACTGCAGCGGTAGCCGAGATCCAATTCGTCCGATGGGATGTTTTTTTTCTCGCCCGCTCGTGTCACGACTGTGATACCGGTGAGCACGTCGGAAAGTTGTCCTCCATAGGCGCCTGCATTCATAAAAACTCCGCCCCCCACCGTACCTGGAATACCAAAAGCGAATTCCAGCCCGGTTAAGCCCTGACTTCGGGCAAAAAGACAGAGCCTCTTGACGGAGAGTCCGGCGGGACAAACGATCTCTCTCTCTCCATTTAATGCCGGAGGGGCGGTAGTTTCCATCCTCATAACCACGCCTTCGATTCCCTCGTCGCTGACCAGAAGATTGCTTCCGTTGCCCATGACCAGGACCGGGACCCCAGCCGCCCCGCACGCGGCCAATATTGCCGCGACTCCTTCACCATCCGGCACCGTGACAAATAGATCCGCCGGACCGCCGATTTGAAAGGACGTGTGGTTGGACATGGGTTCCTTCTCTACGGCCGGATATCCGAGAGAACAAAACGTTTCCGCCAATCGTGTCAGTTGCACAGGCATATCTCCTATATCTTAGAGGTGGACGGCATCACTTCGAAATCGCATCCCTCAAGCTGGCGGCTCCGATGATTCCTGCATCGTTGCCCAGCGTGGCCACACACAGCCTGGTCTGGTGTGTGCTGAACTTGCTGTACCGTTCCTTGGCGATATGAGCCTCCAGCGGTTTTAGAAGTGTATCCCCTTCTTTACAGATGCCTCCGCCGATACACAGTACCTCGGGCTGGAAAATATTGATAACATTGATAAGTCCGCAGGCGATGTACTGGATATACCGGTCCACCACTTCTCTTCCCACGGCGTCCCCTGTCCGCATGGCGTCAAATGCGGTCCGGCCGTCTACATTATCGAGAGTCCCGGCGATCCGCCACATGGCGCTGTCCGGGTGGGCCACCATCGCCTGACGCGACTGACGGATCAGGGCCGTCGCCGAGGCATATGCTTCCCAGCATCCATGCCGGCCGCAGGTACACAGCTCCCCATCTATATCAATGACAATGTGGCCGAGCTCGGCCCCTGCGAAATTAAAGCCACCATAGATCTTGCCGTTAATAATGATGCCGCCTCCGACACCGGTTCCCAGCGTGATACAGACACAGCTCTGCGCACCCCTGGCGGCCCCCGCAAGCGCTTCACCCAAAGCGGCGGCGTTGGCGTCGTTTTCAATGTATATGTCGAGACCCAGGCGGTCATGCATCATCTGACGGAGTGGAACGTTTTCAAAACGAAGATTATTGGAATACTCCACAATACCGGTTTCTTCATTGCATGTACCCGGGCTGCCGATACCGACGTACGCCACTTCGTCCATCCGGATTCCGGCGTCAGCTACGGCTTCTCTGGCCATTCGGGCCATATCGTCGACAATGTCTTCCGCTGGCCGGGGCAAAGCGGTTTTGCATTTTGCCGTGCCGACGATATGAAATCCACTGTCTACTACACCCGCCTTGATGTTGGTACCGCCGAGATCAATGCCGATTGTGTACATGGGAATGGCCTCCTAAATTGAAATATGTTCGGGGCGGCGCCCCTATTTGAATACTTTAAAGGGCGAGATGCTTCTCCTGCAAAAAACGTGTGAAAGCTTCCTCGCTACCGTTGATGACAAGCTCGGGGGGAAAATCGATCTCCCGCAGTAAAGCAAGACAAAGAGGAAGCCGCCCCACTTGGTCGTGATAATGGGCGTCGGAATCCAGCACCACCCGCACACCGTGTTTTTTGCAGAGTTCTGCGATCTTCCGGCAGTTGTCCAGAGAGGACGAACGGGCGCGGAAGGTGGTTTCATTGATTTCCACGATCTTGCCGCAGCGGCCGAAGACCGGGATCACAGACTCATAATCATACCGGAATGCCGGGGTCCCGGAATGCCCGATGATATCCACCTCCGGATTTTCCGCCAAAGCCAGATAGGCCGCCGTGCAGGCCTCGACCCCACCCGCCTCCAACACCCCCAGGTGCATAGAGGCGATCACCATATCGAGCGTAAAAAAACGGTTTTCCGGTAAATCCAGATGTCCCTCGAAATCCGTCACATTCGCTTCTATTCCATGCAGCACCCGTACTCCCTCAATGGAAGGCGGCAGAACGTCCAGATTGCCGAAATGCCAGATATGAGGAGAGTCGGAAGCGGCGGGACCGTGATCGGTACAGGCGATGGCTAAAAGCCCCCGCTCTGAAGCCGCCTTAGCCAGTTCCGTAACCGTGCTGTAGGCGTGGGTGGAGGCGACGGTATGGCAGTGCAGATCCGCCACTACCCGGGTCAAAGGAGTATACATATGAGGATTTTCCTTCCCTTTCAAAACTGTTCCCATTCTTTTTGGACTTCCGGCGAGGGCGGAGCCTGACTGTCCATGCCCAGGTTGTGCATCAGTTCCTGAGCCGCATTATATCCCATCTTTTTTTGGCGATTGTTCATCGCGGCCACCTCGATGATAATCGCCAGATTTCGGCCCGGCTTCACCGGAATGGTCAGCATAGGGACGGTAATTCCCAGAATGTCGGTGTATTCATTGTCCAGGCCCATTCGGTCATATACTTTTTCGTTATCCCACTGTTCGAGCTGAACCACCATATCGATCTTTTCCGTCACCTTCACCGCGCCTATACCGAAAATACGGCGGGCGTTGACAATCCCGATGCCGCGCAGTTCGATAAAATGGCGGATGTTATCCGGAGCGGAGCCCACCAATGTTTTGGCCGAAACACGGCGGATTTCCACCGCGTCATCGGCAATAAGCCGATGCCCCCTTTTGACCAGTTCGATAGCCGTTTCGCTCTTACCTACTCCGCTGTCTCCCGCCAGCAGAATACCCTCACCGTAAACCTCGACAAAAACACCGTGACGGGTAATGCGGGGGGCAAGCTGTACATTAAGAAACGCGATAAGCGCCGCCATAAATCCGGAGGTCGTATCGGATGTATGGAGGAGCGGCACCCCGTATTTGATACAGGAGCTTTTTAAATCGGGAAGAATCGGCAAATGCCGGGTGACCACGACTGCGGGAGGATGGCGGGATACAAGCTGCTCAAGCCTGGCCGCTCGCAGGGAAGGCGCCAGAGCCTCTAAAAATCCGTGTTCGCTTTTCCCCAGAACCTGAATGCGGTCGCTGTCAAAATAATCGTAATACCCGCCAAGGGCCAGTCCTGGACGGTTGACATCGCAGCAGGTGACTAAAAGCTCCTCGGGACTGGTCGGCATAAAAACCGTTTCCAATCCCAGCTCCTTGATGATCTGTAAGAGTGAAACCGAATACGCAACCGCCATTCCGCCCGCCGCCTTTCCGGACGCATCGTACGTCCTTGATCGAATTTTGAATAAAGGGACGACTCCTATTTTAAAAATATGGTCAAAAAGTCCTGTTTTTCTTTTGGTACTGTGCCTAGTATACCGTATTTCAGGAAAAGATAAAAGATGCTTTCCGATTTTTTTGGGGTGATTTTTTTGTACTTTCCGTCAGACGTTCTTTCTATGGACAAATCCACTTTGCTTAGGCCAAATCATTCCAGTCCGACATTTACATTAAGCATACGGTTTGTTTTACTTAAGAAATTCTATTGAATTTCTGCCTTGCATCCCGTGGGTGTCCATTGTAAAATGGATAAGCCGGATCGCGGGCCGGCGTGTATTGAGCAGGAGGGACAGTATCTATGGAAAAACTCCATATCGGATTATTCAACGACTCCTTTCCGCCCACGATTGACGGCGTGGCACAGGCCGTGAAAAATTATGCAGGCGTTTTACATCGCAACCACTGCGATGTCACCGTGGTCACTCCGGGATATAAGGGAGTCCGGGACGATTACCCTTTTGAGGTCTTTCGGTATCCGTCCATCCCGCTTGACCGCCGTATCGGATACCGCGCGGGCAATCCTTTTAATCCGGACACCCTTATTAAACTCCGGCGCAAGCATTTTGATCTGATGCATATCCACGCACCATTTGCTTCTTCCGTATTGGTCAATAATATCAATCACCGTCCCCGCGTTCCCACCGTGCTTACCTATCACACGAAGTTTGACATCGACATCGCCAAACGGGTGCATCTCCACGGTATGCGCCGTCTGGCTATGCGGTTTCTTCTCGATAACGTCAACGCGGTGGATGAGGTTTGGGTCGTCACCGAAGGCTGCGGCAGGGCTTTACGAAAAATCGGGTATAAAGGCGGCTATACGGTTATGGAAAACGGGACCGACTTTGCTTATGGACAGGCCGCCGATACCGATGTGCATACTCTAAGGGAAAAATACCGGATACAGGACGACGAATTTGTGTTTCTTTTTGTCGGACGAATGATGTGGTACAAGAATATCCGCCTCATCCTCGACAGCCTGGCTCTTCTTCAGAAAGAAGGGGTGCCGTTCCGGGCGCTGCTCGTTGGAGATGGATACGACGCGCCCGATATTCGGACTTACGCCGGTACGCTCGGACTCCAAAATTGCGTCGTGTTCACCGGTGCCATCTATGATCGGGAAACCTTGCGGACATATTACAGTCTGGCGGATCTCTTTCTCTTCCCGTCTACCTATGATACTTCCGGTATCGTGGTCAAGGAAGCGGCTGCCTGTGACTGTCCGACTCTCCTTGTGCGCGGCAGTTGTGCAGCCGAAGGAGTGATCCATCGGCAGAATGGATATTTGGCGGAAGAAAACAAAGAGTCCTGTGCCAGCGTATTGTTTGAGGCCTGTAGCAATCGGCAGGAGCTGCACCAAACTGGGCAAAACGCCGGCAAAAGCCTTTATCTATCCTGGGATGACGCCGTTGCTCGCGCCTATAAGCGATATCAGGAAATTTTAAAAATCTGGCCCGGTCCACTGCCCTACAATTCCAAAAATAAATGGATATAAATCTGGGTTCCCCCAAAAATGAATGCATCTTATGTCCACACAATACAATTGCAACAAAAGCTGAAAAAACGGATTGAATGGCCCAGCATTCCATCCGTTTTCTTATATCTGCATCATGGACATATTTTTTCATGAAACCTGTGCTTCTCACTCCGCCTGCAAAAATGCGATGGAGAGAGGAACGCAGTCTCCCTGTGTGCAAAGGGACAGCGGCGTCCCGTCGGGCAAAGTATAGGCAGTAAAAAAGCAGCGAAGCATCGGATCCCATATTGGAATGGTATCCGTATCCGGAGAAACTGGCGCAAAGGAGGAAAGGGGGCGCCGCAGCCCCTCTCCCGTGTATTTCAAAAACGCTTCCTTTCTCGTCCAGATACGAGTAAAAATCGTGTTTTGTTCCTCTGAGCTTGGCAAGGAAAAAAGAGTTTTTTGCTCCTCTTCCGTAAAAAAGCGTCTCGCGATCGCCTGCCTGTTCCCCTGGATCGTCTCCGCATCCGCCCCAATCGGAAAAGTGTCCGCCGCGCAGACCGCCCATTTTCCTGTATGAGTCAAACTAAACTGGACACGCGGCTGGTCTTTCACCACCGGTTTTCCCCCTGGCAAGTGATCCAGGCAGGGAGACTCCACTCCAAAATATCGGATTAGGACTTCCTTAAGCAGCCAGCCAGCCCCCAGGGAACGCCATCGGTCTTCCTTTAAGCGCAGAAGGGCAATCCTCTGACGCCGAGATGGCGGGACCTGTTCCAAACAACGTTCAAAACACATCTCATCTTTAAAAGAAGTGACATCGATTGCATACAGTCCGCTCAACGTCTTCCCCCCTTTTCTTTGCCAGGCCCCGCAGCTCCCAGAACGGATACTTCTCCATCAAGTAGGCGCAGCAGTTCTCGTGCATCTTGTAAACGAAGATTTTTTATCTTATGGCAATGTCCCCACTCCCCATAAGTATAAACCAGGACATCACAGTTTCCAGCCCATTTTTGAAAAATGCTGGATCGGAGCCGTACGTAATTGACCCGCCCGCGCGGGATAACGACCGTATGGAAAACATACCCGCGTGAATATCGGAGGGTGAGCTGCCGGGAAGAAACCGAGATTCCCGCGGTACACCGGTCCATTATTCGCAGAATAAGGAGCCAGACGAAAGGCAGTGTCAGCATTACGCCTAGAAACACAATGAGTTGCCGCCATTCGGGAAAGAAGCGGCACACCACGGCGGTTGCCGCGGGGACAAACAGGCAAGCCGCGAACGGCAGCATGGCGTAACGAATTACCGAACCGTGTGGAGGCTGAATTTGCCGGGGACGGCCAGTCATTTCGGGTAATAGCATCCGCATTGTCCGGCGGCAGGAACGCGTATCCGTAGCCGGTATCAGGACGGCCAGCACATCGCCTTTACCATACCCGACACACTGAACAAAGACCGTATACAATCCCATCATGCGTGTCAGAATACTTTGCCGGTAATCCAGATAATTCACCGCATCCACCCGACAGGAGTAGGTGCGTTTGGTCAGCCAGCCGCTGTATATAGTCAGGACGCCTTCTTCTCGCTGAACGGTAAAATGGATAAGCTGTACAAAATTTCGGATGAAACCTACCAGCCATCCGCCTAAGAATAAGAGGGCCAGAATCGCACCGGTCTGCGGGAGAAACACGAGCAGGCTCGCCATTCCTTCCAGTCTGTCAAACAGCCGGCGCCGGAATTCCTCTCCCAGAATATCACCGGCTTTGTTAAAAAAAGTTGCGAGAAAGACCACCCCGGTCAATGTATTGGATACGATGATGGATAGAAAAGCGATATCGGTCCAGCGCGGTCGATAAAGACGCAAATTGTGAGAATGCTCTCTTCCATATTCTTTCAGAAGCTCGTACGCATCCTCTTTAGGAAGCACCAACCGGCAATCAGCCCGCTGAAAGGGCCCCGCCTCGGTATCAGCCAATAAATGGACCGCCCGAAACGGGCGAAGAAAAAACGGTTCTTCTACAGCCAAGGTGGAAATCGCGGATTCCGGTATGGTAAAAGTCCAACGGATCAGAATCCCCTTTCGAACCGTCAGTCCCTGTCCGTCAAAGCGATAGAATTGGAACCGCCAGCGTAGATAAGAGGCAAACAGAATAAAAGCCACCACCAGCAGATCCATCCAGGCACCCGACAACCAGCTGTAAACGTCATGGGACGTAGTAAGGAGGTAAAACAGACCGCGCAGCACCGGTATAAGCAAAAGATATAGATATTTATAGACGAATTCCAGTATCGTGATCGGATGTGTCCGTTTTTCCATAACACCCTCCCCGGGTTATCCGGTTCCGAGTAGGCGGCAGCGCAATTCTGCCTCCTGTATCTTTGTGATACCTGCCATCACAATAACGTTTCCCGCTGCAAACACCAAGAGGTTGGTCAACCCGCATAAACGCTCCAGAGGGCCGTCAAATGTCGATAAATATTTAATACTGCTCACCGGCATGGCCTTGTCATGGGTATAGATCACACCCGTATGTACTTCCAGCCGGTCTCCCGTCAGTCGATAAGAAAACCTTTTATGCATTACCGGAATAAAAAATAAAGCAAAAAATAGCCATAAAATTACCCACACGCCGGTAAACAACCAGCCGATCCATTCCGGAATCGGAAGATACGTGAGAACTATACTGCCGGTTATTGGCAGCAGTGCCGCCAATATAAGATATCCCTCCCAGATCCAAAGGGCCTTTTTATCCGCACGTCTAGTTGTCCCGTCCATCGTCTCACTTCCTGTCCTGGCTTAATTCTGATTATAGCACAGGTTGTCCGCAGAATAAAACCTTTTGTTCTGTCTGCATATTCCTCCCTGCTTTGACAGAACAAAATCGGCGAAATTTCAGATTTGACCCTTGACAAGCCCTGTAATTTACGCTAAGATAATGTGGCGCCGGAAAGTGGAATGGATTTCCGGCTTACTATGGGCCCGTAGCTCAGCTGGGAGAGCGCATGTGTACGTTCTATGCCATAGTCCTATGTCGATTCCTGTTTTATTTTCGGGTAACAAAACAATCAAATATGGGCCTGTAGCTCAGTCTGGGAGAGCGCACGTGTACGTTCTATGCCATGGCCCTATGTCGATTCCTGTTTCATTTTTGGGTAACACAACAACCAAATATGGGCCTGTAGCTCAGTCTGGGAGAGCGCACGGTTCGCATCCGTGAGGTTCGAGGGTTCGATCCCCTTCAGGTCCACCAATAAAAGCACAGCATTGTAGAGTGGAACTCTCGTGCTGTGCTTTTTCTTTTATTTGCGATATTTTTTACCTTTTACTTATTGCAACTCATGTAAAGATTATCATGATTATCATTGAGTATAATAGGGTTCAGAAGGAGGTGAAGGCTTGTGTATGAGTGGAATTACGAAGTTCAGAAGATGATTGATTTTATAGAGGAGCATATACTGGAAAATCCGACGCTTGACAGCATAGCTCAGGCTATGCATTATTCTAAGTTTTACTGCTCCCGTCAATTCCGCCTTGTAGCCGGCATGACGTTAAAGCGATATATAGCCGGGAGACGGCTGTACTATGCAACTATACAAGTCCGGGATACGAAAAAATCGATCATCGATATCGCTTTGGAATATGGATATTCGTCACAGGTGGCTCTGACGAGGGCTTTCCGATATACATATGGATGTACACCAGCTGTATACAGAAAATATCCCGTTCCGATTCCGCTTCCCATACAAAAAGTCGTTCTGAATCCTTCTCACTATATTGTAAAAGGGGTTGTCAAAATGAGCGAAAGCATTTTAACCAATCCGCAAATATGGGTAGAGCATATTCCGGCACACAGATTTATTGGGTTATATGATCTGAATGCAAAAGGTTACTGGGATATTGAAAAACGTCCTGATTTTGATGAAATTGAAGGTCTTTTGGAAAGCTTTATACCGTTTCAGCATCCAGTAGTCTGGTCACACCATGCGGGTTGGTATTATCAGGATGGAGCTAAAGGATATTTCTATGGCACGGGAGTCCCGGCAGATTATACAGGTGTTGTACCTCCAAAATTTGAAATGCGGGATGTTCCGGAAAGCTATTATTTGGTTTTTGGTCATCCGAAATATGACTATCTCCGCGATAACGCTGAAGTGATGAAACGCGTTGAGGATCTCGCATGGAATTTTGATCCCAGATCAATGGGGTATGAATGGAACGAAACACTATGTCAGGATTACCAAAGACATATGTGGAAAGATCGTGGTTATCAGGTTTTGAGACCAATAAAAAATCCAAATTTATAATTTTTTACCGCGTTTGAAACACAGTTATGACCTGGTTTGAAAACAATCGTGAAGTACGTTGTCAAAGGCAAAATGGAGTCTAAACTTTGGTAATTTTTGTCCCTTACAAGGGTTCAAATCTCCCATCCAAAACTCCAAAAACATCTTTTTATAGTCGCTTGCCACCAGACTGAGTCTGGACGCATTCCGCGTTCGGACTCAGTTTTTTATCAAAATAATTTTCTCGCGACCGGGAAGCATCTATTTTATACAACCTTTCCAGACTGAGTCTGGACGCAATTTGCGTTCCGGACTCAGTTTTTTATTAAGCTTTCTTCTCGCGTTTTTACTTGTTATCTCTTTTGTATTTAAAGCTCTGGAGTTCCCGTTATCCATTCTCTAAAAAGGAAAAAGTCGCATTGCGGCTCGTTTCTTTCTAGACACTTTTTGATTTTTTCTTAGTTCTTAACCGTGTTGTTTCTATTAAAAGCAGGAAAGCAAAAATAAAAAGCCATCGGATTTACTTGCAGCAAAGAGTAGGGCATGCTACAATATACACAAAATCAAATGATATTAAGGAGGGAAAATATAATGTTTATTTGTCCAAGTTGCAAAGCGGAGATGAATTTACCTCTTTGTTCCTGCGGCTATGCGGTACCTTGCGAAAATGGAATATGGCAATTATCCAATATGCCGGATATTATCACCCAAGGCGACGGAGATAAATATATCGGTTATGAATTTATCGGAGAAAGTTATTCTGGCAGCCGAAAATATACAATCGAAGAAGGAAATAGACTGTTTGCACAGGAAGTGTCACAAGAAACGGGAGAAGGCGTTTTCTTGGATTTGGCTTGTGGAGACGGTTGTTTTACGGTTCCATGTGCCTCTTTTGGCACAAAAATAATTGCCGGCGATATATCGAACACAATGCTTTCGATATTACGAAAAAAAGCAGAATACAATCACATTTCACTTGGTAATGTTACCCTTTGCCGTATGAACGCACTCGAAATACCGCTCACGGATAATAGCGTTGATACTGTTGTAGCCAACAGTGTATTGCACTTGATATCAAATCCAGAAAAGGTTGTTTCGGAAATTTATCGCATTCTTAAAAAGGGAGGTAAGTTTATCTGCAAAGACGACAGGCCTGGAAAGGACTTTGACAATACTTTTGATAACACAAAATACCTTGAAATACTTAATTTTTTTACAGTGAATATTGGAATAAACTAAAAGCGCATCAAATTCATCCTAAAAAATACAGTTGGAATTTTAATCGTGAAGCGGTTTGCGATAAATTGTTTGAAAGCAAAAAAGAAAAGCTTATTGAACGTGGTAATGTATATGAAAATCCGCTAAAAGACAGATTTTTACCGCGGTTTAATGGCAGAGGTTTTTCGGATCAGGTTGATGTCCCGCAAGACCTACATGACATTGTTATGAACGAGTTATTAAATGAAGCTAAAAGTAAATACGGGGAAGAATTTTCGGATATAGCTTTTAAAGGCATTGAGGAAGATTTATTGATAACCATATTTACAAAATGAACATTGTCCATATCTCGAAGTTCAACTTTATCCTCTGAAATGAAAAAAGTATCTTTTTTATATTCTGCACATAAGTCGGAGCAAAGTGAACTTTGCTCCGACTCTTTCGCCAAAAGTCACGCTCGGCCCGCCCGTTCGGTTATGGCGACTTTTCAAGTCGCCTACGCCCATCATAACGGCTCGCTGTCGCTACAACTTTTTGTGTGAGTTCGAGAGTTCAAATCCCACCCCCAAAAGGCAGAGGAGCATAAAGAAGCATTGCAAAAATACTGACCTATGCCAAGTGAGCGGGAAATAAAAAACTCTATGTGAATGGACGAACCATTTGCATAGAGTTTTTCTTTTTGCTTATTTCAATTTTTCAGCCTCCGCAGGACACGCAGCCGTCACCGGAGGGGACGATCTTGGGGCTTGGGGGATTATCCCTCAACAAGCGTTTTGGACGGTACTATCCGGCCAAAAACGCAAAACATGTACATGTTTGCATTGCTTGCGAAATGAAACTACGCCAAAAATTCTGCCTGTGTGAACTTTGAATAAGTACATCTTAACCCCTGAAAAGGCAGGCTTTTTGGGGTTATTAGCATCCGTATCCTATGACAATTCTCCTGTTTAAGTACCATCTGTAACGCAGACTCAAAAAAATTATTTGTCTTTATTCAAAACTTCAACTCCCGCTCTCTGTTTTGCCAAAAGCTCAGAATATACCGAATAAGCAACATTTTGAAAATAATCAATATATTCATCTTGCTCACTACCTGGCAAGGGAGTAATATAATCTTTTCCATCATCTTCTGTTCGCCAAGTTCGTGTAATATTGATTTTTAAGTCAGTTTGCTTAAACGTAATATCTATTTCAACGGTAATTGGCAGGGATTTGTGTTGAAATTTATACCGCATACTTGAGAAAATAAAATTTTGCTGCATACATTCTTTTACAAAGTCGTTATTTCTCAAACCGCCGCCTGTCAGTACTGCTGAACTTATTCCTGTTAGTTTTCCAGTTGGCTCATTCTCTCTAAGTTCCGTCATAGATTCGTCAGCATCATCGTCAATAACGAATTCGTTTTTATTTAAAGTAACATTAGTGATATCTACGAGGGTGAATTAAACTATCAAGTGCAACAAAATAGGAAAAAAAGAGTTCATACAGAGCCCCTGTGGTAGAATGGAGTTGTCAGACAACCAAAATACCAGGAGGAGACTGTATGAACTATCATCATCTTAGCATAGAAGAACGTAGTTGTATACGGAAATATTACGTAGATGGACTCAGTTATCGAGAGATTGCACGGCTGGTTGGAAGGAACGTGAGTACGATCTCGCGGGAGATACGGCGTAATTGTACAGATGGCGTTCTCCATCGTTTCGGCCTTTCGGTCTGGAATCTTCAACGCAATATAAAAGCGTGTTTTCCGCTCTGCCAAAGTGGCGAAGCATGCCTTGCTCTTTCCCTGACCGCTCACAACCGTATCCGCTTCCCAGTGTCCGGCTTCTTTCCGGCTGTACACGGATTTGTCCCGTTTGCGTATTGACTTGCCCTTACTGTATTTCCCTCGCGTTTCCTTGGTGCCGTGGCTCTTTCCTTTGTGCCGCAGCACTTTCAGGTTTCCGTTCACCAGGTATTTCTCATAGATCCAGCGGTAGATGGTGCGCCAGCTTGGCATCTTCAACTCGCACGGCGTGCAAGAGATTTGTTCCGGTGACCAGGTTGCTTCCAGCTTCGCATTAATGTAGTCAATTACTTCCTGCGAATGAAACATCCCACGATGGCAATAGGAACGCCGCAGCAGATACTTCTTCTGTGCTGTGTGCGGATAGTAGGTGGGTATATCATACATATGCGTACAGTTCCGCCGTATCTCTCTTGATACCGTGCTCACATTCCTGCCAATTAGCCGAGCGATCTCTCGATAACTGAGTCCATCTACGTAATATTTCCGTATACAACTGCGTTCTTCTATGCTAAGATGATGGTAGTTCATACAGTCCCCTCCTGGTATTTTGGTTGTCTGTCAACTCCATTCTACCACAGGGGTTCTGCATGAACTCTTTTTTCCTTATTTTGTTGCACTTGATAGTTTAATTCACCTTGGATGGAAATTTCTGGGAGCACTGACAGTCTGCATGTTGTCCCTTTTCAGTTCGGCCCTGTTTAGCCACGAATTGGCAGCGTTTATAGGTGCTCTCGCACTCTTGCTCCCCGGTATCATCCTAAAGGGCGGGTCAGTTGGCAGTTGGGTTACTCTATTTGAACTGGCCGGCACGTTAACCACCATGAAAACCGTCTCAATTTTTGGCCTGGCGGTCCGTCAAGATTTGCTTTTGACCGTTACCAACGCGGTTTTTGTCTTGTTTCTTCTCTTTCTGTGCGGTTTTTTGGAAACCCATCGAAATGCGTGTACTAAGAGAGGAATTCCATTATGACTGTCATACAAGGAATCCGTTGGGAAAGCAAAAAGCTCCTGATCAACAGCAGGGGACTTTTCATTTTGCTTATCTTTCTGGTATTGAAAATCACCTTATTATCCACAGGCGTCGATACCGCCCGCTATCAAATTACTATGAAAGCGGAACGTTTGGCTCAGAGCTATTATGAGCGTTGGGGAGTTCATCTCACTCCCGAAAAAGCAGCAGAAATCGAGGCAGAATATAGACTTTTTCAAGATGCAGAAGAACGGTATGCGCAAGCTATGGATGACTTTTCAAGCGGATACATAACTCGGGAGGAAATGAAATGCTTGACAGACGGCCTAGAACCCTATATTGAGGGCAAAGACACATTTCAAGAGTTCTATATGCAGTATTTGTCTGTTCGGGAGGATCCCGAAAACCGCCACTTAATCGATACCCGGGGCTGGGATGCCTTTTTGGATGGGCGGAAAAGGCCGGATATTCTCATGAGCTTCTGTGTGCTGATTCTTTCCGCACTTATCTTTTCCATAGAATCAGGAAATGGTATGTATCCTCTATTGACGGTCACCCAGTACGGCAAACGTCGGATCCTTTACCACAAACTCATCACGGGGGTTTTGTATGCAGTACTAACGGTGACATTATTTCAACTGGCTGATCTAGCTTATATAGGTTTGCAATTTCCTCTTGCGCATGCAGGCAGCCCGGTCCAGAGCCTATCTGGATACCGGAATTCTCCCTATTCCATGTCTCTGTGGTTCACGGCGTTCAGCGAGTATTTAGTACGCGCAGCAGGAGCAATCTACCTTGCTGTCATCGTCCTTTGCTTCACAGAAATCTTCCGGCGCGCCTACATCGGTATCTTCTCTGGCACCTGTGCAGTTATCCTCCCCTATTTTCTATTTTATGATGATAGGGGGTACCTTCTTCTCCCTCTTCCCACCGGTCTTCTGGAGGCCGGCGGATACTTTACCGGGCCAGTATATAAAGAGATGCTGAACGGCTCTCAAGAGGTAATCCTGCGCGGAATCACTCCGGTAGAATTCCTGTGTCTTCTGTTAGGGAGCGCAGGGTTAATGGCCTTTTTTGGTTTCTGGCTATACAAACACTATGTCCGGTCGGAATAACCCAAGACGAAGAGAGTGAAGATTTGATGAGACTTCGTATACAGTTCGCAGCGGTCTGTTTACTGCTAACGCCGCTATTGGGCAGCTGTGCTCCACAGCCCGTCCCAGAGTTTCCGGGCGGGCCTTATTCCAACTCCTACGTCCCCTTTCTCTATGATGTCGGAGATTATCTAGTCAGCACCGTACAAACAAACCGTCCGGAATTCTGTCTAAAAGGGGAGAACTTGTTCCAGCCGATAAAGCGGGACCCCTTTTATTCGGATGAGGAGGTTTTGTCAAGCAAACCGATCCGTCCTTATAACAACGGCTTTTTTTATATGCGGGAAACACAAACCGGAGTGCAAATCCAGTATCTGAACCTCGATTCGTTTCAGGAATATACTATATATGAACAAAAACAAAGCCGTTCCATTTCGCTGTTTGGGGTGGAATTGTGGTCCACGCCAGCCTCTAGCAGCGCGGTGGTACGACAGGGGCGGATTGTGGATTATTGTTTTTTAGATAACCGCCTGATTTTGATTCATAATGGATATGTCACGGCGGTTGACGACGGTAGGGAGACCATTTTGTTTGAAAAGGAAATTCAGCAGTTTGCCTGCTTCGACGGAACTCTCTATTACACGGATACCTTTGGAAATGTGTTCCTATATAAACTGTCGACCGGTGAAACCGCCCAACTGGAAGGCATAAAAGCCTATTCGCTCGCGGTGGATGAATGCGGCATTGTTTTTACAAATCGTCTGGACGATGCCAAATTGTATCGGTTGCCCCTTACAGGGGGCGAGGCGGTAAAAATTGGGGATATGGTACCAGAGACGTTTGTAGTTTACAAAAAGGACATCTGGATTACTACGGAGGGTAGGTTATATTATGCTTCGACAGAAAATGCCCTGCTTCAGGAGATTCTAAGCAACGGTGCTGAAAATATCAGTGTCCTAGACCAAGGGGCAACTATATATACTACCAAATACGAGAACAACGACTTTGTAATCACACATAAGGTGGAAAGAGAGTCGGTTTTGAACAGTTAAAACATCATTTTTTTGAATAGAGTCCCCCTATTGGAGTTTTCGTTTGTCTGACATTCATGGAAGAGGTTATGTGAGGATTTGTAAAGATTTTTTATCTAAGATGAATGTAAATAATATTCACGTCAAAAACAGGAAACTACTTAAGAGCCGGCTGTTCCATTTTGTTTTGGATATACGCGAGAATCTGCTCGCATTCTTCCCGTCTGCCATACCAGTAATACCACATATTTTTCGCGTTTTTATCCCGTTTATTGGAATAAGCATCCACCTGCCGCGCGCACAGTTCGATCTGACGCCGCAGCTCGTCAACGAGATCCTGCTTTTCACCCAAGTTCATCGGTATGCCCCTTCCAATGTGAACACTAATCACGCTAATAAGCATACCATAGCCCTGCTTTTTTGTAAACCCATTTTTTGCCAATGAAAAGCAACCAACCGATGAAAGGGTTTATGCGGTTTCCAGAAGCCGCAAAACATACAGGTTCAAACCTTCGCTTGAATTGGGATTGCCTGGAAAATAAAAAAGGAAAGAACCCCACTCCGTGGAGTCCTTTCCTTTTTTGGAGGCGACACCCAGATTTGAACTGGGGAATCAGGGTTTTGCAGACCCATGCCTTACCACTTGGCTATGTCGCCGAAGGATGGAAAAAGGCGCCGTACCCGGACGCCCTTTTCATTTGGAGCGGCTTACGAGGCTCGAACTCGCTACCTCCACCTTGGCAAGGTGGCGC
>USDZ01000021.1 GCA_900553525.1 uncultured Oscillospiraceae bacterium | reverse complement strand
GACTGTAAATCTGTTGTCAGTGACTTCGGTGGTCCGAATCCACCCTCGCCCACCAGACTGAGTCTGGACGCAATTCGCGTTCAGACTCTTTTCCTTTATCCGGCCTTTCCGCTCGCGGCGAAGATGGCATCGAAAACATTCACTCCATTTAGGCTGAGCCTGGACGCAATTCGTGTTCGGGCTCTTTTCTTTTGTCCGGTTGTGAGGCTCGCTGCAGGAGCAGCTGTCTAAAAATCTTCCTTTCCTCCAAAACAATCCGCTTAAAAGCATCAGAGATTGCTCCACCTCCTTGCGCTGGAGAGCTGCACCCGATCATAAAAAGAACCCCCGAGCCAATTTGGCTCGGGGGCATTTTTGTTTTGGATTAGTCGAGCTCCAGCGCTCCGGTATACAGCTGATAGTAGGTACCTTTGAGCTTGAGCAGGTCCTCGTGGGTGCCGCGCTCGATGATGCGTCCGTGATCCAGTACCATGATGGCGTTGGAGTTGCGCACGGTGGAAAGGCGGTGCGCGATGACAAAGACGGTGCGTCCGGTCATCAGCGCGTCCATGCCGCGCTGGACAATTGCCTCAGTGCGGGTGTCGATCGAGCTGGTTGCCTCGTCCATGATCATAACCGGCGGGTCTGCTACCGCGGCGCGCGCGATGGCAAGCAGCTGGCGCTGGCCCTGGCTGAGGTTGGAACCGTTGCCGAACAGCATGGTGTTGTAGCCCTCCGGCAGGCGGCGGATGAAGTCATCTGCACCGGCCAGTTTGGCGGCGGCGATGCACTCCTCATCGCAGGCATCCAGGTTGCCGTAGCGGATATTCTCCATAACGGTGCCGGTAAAGAGGTTGGTGTCCTGCAGCACGATACCCAAGCTGCGGCGAAGGTCTGCCTTCTTGATCTTGTTGATATTGATGCCGTCATAGCGGATCTTGCCGTCGTTGATATCGTAGAAGCGGTTGATCAGGTTGGTGATGGTCGTCTTGCCGGCGCCGGTGGAGCCGACAAAGGCCAACTTCTGGCCCGGTTTCGCATACAGGGAGACGTTGTGCAGGACGGTCTTTTCCGGGGTGTAGCCGAAGTTGACGTCATAGAAGCGCACGTCGCCCTGGAGCTTGGTGTAGGTCAGGGTGCCGTCGTGGTGCGGATGTTTCCAGGCCCAGACGTTGGTGCGCTCCTCGCACTCGGTCAGGGTGCCGTCCGCATTTTCTTTGGCGTTGACCAGGGTGACATAGCCGTCGTCGGTCTCCGGCTCCTCGTCCAGCAGAGCAAAGATGCGGTGCGCACCGGCAGAGCCCATGATGACCATGTTGACCTGGTTGGACACCTGTCCGACTGCACCGGCAAACTGACGGGTCATGTTCAGGAAAGGAACGACGATGCTGATGCTGAAGGCCATGCCGGAAACGCTGATGTTGGGCACATCGGTCAGCAGCAGCGCGCCGCCGACCAGTGCGACAACGACATACATGACGTTGCCAATGTTGCTCAGCAGCGGCATCAGGATGTTTGCAAAGCGGTTGCCGTTGCGGGCGTTGAAGAAGATCTCGCCGTTGACTTTGTCAAAATCGGCCTTAGCGCCCTCCTCGTGGCAGAACACCTTGATCACCTTCTGGCCGGTCATCATCTCTTCCATAAAGGCCTCGGCTTTGGCCAGCGTGACCTGCTGGCGCAGGAAGTATTTGGAGGATCGGTTGGTGATGGAGCGGGCTGCGAACACCATGCAGATAACGCCAACCACCACGACCAGACCCAGGATCACGCTGTAATACATCATGATGCAGAACACGGTCAGCAGCGTCACGCCGGAGATCAGTATCTGCGGCAGGCTCTGGCTGATGAGCTGGCGCAGGGTATCCACGTCGTTGGTATAATAGCTCATGATGTCGCCGTGGCCGTTGGTGTCGAAGTACTTAATGGGCAGGTCCTGCATATGGCTGAACATTTTCTCGCGCAGCTTTTTCAGAGAATCCTGGGTGATGATCGCCATCATCTGGGTATAGAACGCGCCGGCAACGAGACTGATGACATACATCACAACCAGAATGACCACGTAAGTGAGGATGCGACCGGAGACGGACGCCCAGTCGCCGCTCTTGTAGGTTTCATCGACGATGGCGATGATATTCTGCATAAATACCGAAGGTACAGAACTGACAATGGCGTTGATGAGGATGCACACGAGCGTAATGGGCAGCAGCACCGGATAAAACTCAAACAGCGTGTGCAACAGCCGGCGCAGCACACCCTTGGGGGCGCGCTGGCCCCGGGCCGTAGTGGCGGGAACGGGATTGGTTTTATTCTTGGCCATCTTGATCACCTGCCTTGGTCTGGGAAGTATATACCTCGCGATAGATCTCGCTGGTCTTCATCAGCTCGTCGTGGCTGCCAATGGCGCTGATACGTCCGCCGTCCATCACGACGATCCGATCGGCGTCCTGCACCGAGGCCACGCGTTGAGCGATGATGATCTTCGTTGTCTCGGGGATGAATTCACGGAAGCCTTGGCGGATCAGCGCGTCAGTGCGCGTGTCCACGGCGCTGGTGGAGTCGTCCAGAATCAGCACCGCAGGCTTTTTCAGAAGTGCGCGCGCGATGCACAGGCGCTGTTTCTGGCCGCCGGAGACGTTGGCGCCTCCCTGCTCGATCCACGTGTCATACTTATCCGGGAACTGCTGGATAAACTCGTCGGCCTGCGCCAGCTTGCAGGCCTCCAGCATTTCTTCGTCGGTGGCGTTGGGGTTACCCCAACGCAGGTTGTCTTTGATGGTGCCGCTGAACAGCACATTCTTCTGCAGCACCACGGCCACGTTGTTGCGCAGGGCCTCCAGATCGTACTTGCGAACGTCTACACCGCCCACTTTGACACAGCCTTCGGTGACGTCATACAGGCGGGGGATCAGCTGCACCAGCGTGGATTTGGACGAACCCGTACCGCCCAGAATCCCGATGAGCTCACCGGACTTGATGTGCAGATCCACGTCGGCCAGCGCCATGCGCTCGGCCTTCTTTGAATACTTGAAACTGACGTTCTCAAAATCAATCGAGCCGTCCTTGACCTCGGTCAAGGCGTTCTCGGGGCTGGTCAGATCGCTTTTCTCAGTCAGAACCTCCACAATACGCTCGGCGGATTCCATCGACATGGTGATCATCACAAATACCATCGACAGCATCATCAGGCTCATGAGGATCTGGAAGCTGTAAGTAAGAATAGCGGACATCTGACCCACGGCGATTTCCATGCCCTGGCTGGTGATGACCGCATAAGAGCCGAAGGACAGCACGAATACCATACCCGCGTACACGCAGAACTGCATCATGGGGTTGTTGAGGGCCATGATGCGCTCGGCACGGGTGAAGTCCTTGCAGACGTCCTCGGCGGCGGCGGCAAATTTCTTTTTCTCGTACTCCTCGCGCACATAGCTCTTCACGACGCGCATGGCTTGTACGTTTTCCTGGACCGAGTCGTTCAGTGCGTCGTATTTACGGAATACCCGGCGAAAAATCGGCGTAGCTGTGCGGATGACCAGCACCAGCCCGATGCCCAGCAGCGGGATGGTGACGAGGAAGATCATGGCCAGGCGTCCGCCCATGGCAAAGCCCATAATAAAAGAAAAGATCAGCATTAACGGGCCGCGGATAGCGACGCGTATGATCATCATGAAGGACATCTGCACATTTACGACGTCGGTGGTCATACGAGTAACCAGGCTGGACACCGAAAATTTGTCGATGTTCTCAAAGGAGTAATCCTGGATACGGTAAAACATGTCCTTGCGCAGGTTGCGCGCAAAGCCCGTGGAAGCGGTGGCGCAGGTGTTGCCGGCTGCGACGCCAAAAACCAGCGACAGAATGGCCATAACCACCAGCTGGATGCCATAGCTGACAATGACATCCATGCTGCAGCCGGCCTGCATCTGGTTCACCAGGTTGGCGATCGTGAACGGGATGATACATTCCAGAATCACTTCGACCGTGACCAGAAGCGGCGTGAGAATGGCCGCCTTTTTGTACTCGCGGATGCTGCGAGCCAGGGTTTTTATCATACGTGACATTCCTCCAAAACTTGACGCAACCAGTGCGTACGTGCGTGGTGCATCATAAAAATGATTGTGGAAACATGTGGGTCGGCCGCCGGCTATCTGTCTAGATTGGCGGACATGCGCGCGGCGGTTTCCAGAAACAGCGTAAGCTGCGCGCTCGACAGGCCATGGGTAAGGCACTGCTCGGTTTGATGAAGGTACTCGTCAACCCGTGCATCCAGATGCGCGGCCTTTTCCGTAGGGATCAGGCTTTTCAAACGAGCATCGCTGGCCACGCTTTCCCGCAGGATCAGGCCGTTCTTTTCCATCAACTGCAGAATGCCAGTAGCCGTGGAACGGCTCAAGCCGAAGGCGCTCTCCACATCGCGCTGAAACACCGGCCCATCGGCGCATTTCACAAGGATATAGTGCATGACACGGCTCTGCATCCCTGTGAGGCCCAGGCTTTGCATGTTGGCGTTCATGCGCTTTTTAAGCTTGTGGGACAGGACATGGATCCACATCCCACAGTCTTTTTCCATTTAAATCCTTCCCTTCTCCGGCTGCAAGGCTACAACACTTATTTGTTCGAAAACGAACAAATTTTACCGCATCGATGAAATCTTGTCAATATAAGATTTGACCGTTTTTTGTTGGATCAAGATGAAATTTTGTGCGGATAACGTTTGCTGTCGTGCGCAACGTGGACGACCGTGCCCCTTTTGAACTACCAAATTCCCCGTTTTCGCAGTTCTCGCTCCATTTCAAAGCACGAAAAATGAAAGAGGAAAGGGAAAGCCTGATTTTTCAAAGCTTTGCCCAATAAAATGGGAGGAGCATTGGACAGTCCAAACAAACTGCTCAATGCTCCTATTTCTTTTCAACAGAAAGATTTAATAAAAAGGATATATTATCTTGAATATAAAAAGACACTATGCTATAATCGCCCCCGCATCCCTATGGTGAGTGCCGATTCATTTTCAATTTTCTAAATTCTGCTTTTTGGCGTCTCGTTTTTATAAAAGGAGACAAACCTCGAAAAATGGCTTAAATACTGGGATAACAGTATAGAAACAGAGGTCGAAATTTGGATGTCTCATTTTTTGAGTTCCAAATTTCGACCTCTGTTCACTTGGTGCCGGTGGCCGGACTCGAACCGGCACGGTGTCGCCACCGGTGGATTTTGAGTCCACTACGTCTGCCAATTCCATCACACCGGCATAAAAAGAATGCGTCGATCCACATCCGTAAATGGGCATCGCGGTTATTATACAACAGTCGAAATAAAAAAGCAAGGGGAACCGGCATAGTCTGTCCAATAAACCGCGAAG
Organism: uncultured Oscillospiraceae bacterium; assembly: GCA_900553525.1. Taxonomy (GTDB): domain Bacteria; phylum Bacillota; class Clostridia; order Oscillospirales; family Acutalibacteraceae; genus UMGS1623. Next base: position 10,807 of record USDZ01000021.1, on the reverse strand, counting down.
TCCGGCAAGAATTTTGCAGGCCGCCCCCTCGCCCGGAATACGTGCCTCTGAAACAAGGGAAAAATAAACAATTTCATCAGAAAAAATGATAAATACAAACCGGTTTCCCCGTGCTATAATAAAACCGCAAATAGGTAAAAACGCTGGGGTTTGTGGAATTCTGACGGAATCCATACGAAAATTTGTCATTTCTCACTGGATCTTTGTGGAAAGGGAGGGCCTCTGTGGAAGCCATTACCACCTTCCGGAGAGTGAAATTTCATTTCGATAACGTGCATTTCAAGGTTCCGCTCGAATTCGGGCCCTATTGCCTGGCTCAGGCCGGCGACCTGGCAACCGAGGCGGATTACGTCTGCGAGCCGCATATGCAGAGCGTCTACGAGATTTCCTATGTAGTTTCGGGAGAGGGAGTTTTTTTTGTAGACGATGCCTCCTATCCGGTGCGTAAGGATATGCTGTTTGTCAACCGGCCGGGGGAAAAACACGCCATCCAGTCTAACAAAAGCAACCCCATCCGGTATTTTTATCTGGGTTTTACCTTCAACGACACCTGTCTGTCGAAATATGAATACAAAACCCTCAAGGATTTTTTCGATACCACCGAGACGCGGATCGCGGTGGCAGGGAGCAGCCTACAGGACTCCTTTCTCAAGCTGTTCAACAATCTCATCACCACCGATCTGTTCGCGAATTCTATGATTGAGTCCTGCATCCATCAAATCGCCGTAACCGTGTACCGCCAATATAACGGCGCCACCGAACGGGTATACGCTCCCACCCAGCCGCTTGACGGCAAAAAGAGACTGCTTTACGACATCATCCATTACATCGATGTGGAAAGCGAGGACATGGGTGCTCTGCAAAAGCTCAGCGAAACCTTTGGCTACAGCTATTCCTATATCGCGGACCTGTTCAGCCGGAACATGGGGGAGTCTCTCAAGGAATATTTTACCCGCCGCCGGTTTGAACGGGCTACACAGCTGCTGGAGAACGGGATGAGCGTCACCCAGATCGCGGATATGCTCGGGTACAAGTCCATCCATTCCTTCAGCCGTGCCTTTACTAGGCGCTTCGGGGTATCCCCCCTGGAATATCGCAAGGCGCAACGAGAATCTCTTGGGAAAATCCCGACAAAAAAGGAGAGAAGAGAATGAAAGTAGCAGTCATCGGCTGCGGCAACATCGCCAACGCGGCCCACATCCCCGCGTATATGAAGAACGAGGAAGCGGAGATCGTCTATTTCTGCGACATCCTGCCCGACCGGGCCAAAGCCGCCGTGGAAAAATACGGCTGCGGCAAGGCCATCACCGACTATCACGACATCCTGAAGGATCCGGAGATCGAAGCGGTGTCGGTCTGCACCCCCAACAACGTTCATGCTTCCATCGCCATCGACTGTCTCCGGGCGGGCAAGCACGTCCTGTGCGAGAAGCCGGCCGCCCGCACCTATGCGGAGGCTCTCGAAATGCAAAAGGTCCAGCATGAGACGGGCAAGATTCTCAACATCGGCGTGGTCAATCGCTTCAACGACAGCGTCAACCTGATTAAGCAGTACATAGACTCGGGCAAGCTCGGCGATGTATTCCACGTGTACATCAGCTTCCGTTCCCATCGCAGCATCCCGGGCTTGGGCGGCGCCTTTACCACCAAGGCCATCGCGGGCGGCGGCGCCTTGATTGACTGGGGCGTGCATTTCCTCGACATCGTGATGTACTGCTGCGGCGATCCCAAGCCGGTCACGGTCAGCGGCGAGACCTTCTGCCGCCTTGGCAAGGATATGAAGAATTACGCCTATACCGACATGTGGGCGGGCCCCCCGGATTACAGCGGCACCTATGACGTGGATGATTCCGTCACCGCCCTGATTCGCACCGCCGGCCCGGTCATCACCCTCAACGGCGCCTGGGCGCAGAACATCGGGCAGAACGAGATGTATATCGATTTCATGGGCGACAAGGCGGGCATCCGCCTGCAATACGGCCAGGACTTTACCGTCTACACCGCGGAACATGGCGCCCTGGTGGAATACAAGCCCGTCTTCAAGATGAACAACCATTTTGAAAACGAAATCAACGCCTTTGTGGACTGCATTAAGACCGGCAAAAAGCTCCCGTCCCACATCGATACCGTCGTTATCACCGCCAAGATGATGCAGGCGATCTATGATTCCGCCGATTCCCACCGCGAAATCGCGATGGACTGACGGAGAAGGAGGAACCGCTGTGAAAATCGGATTTGTGGATTATTATCTCGACGAATGGCATGCCAACAACTATCCCGCCCTTATTAAAGAGATTTCGGGCGGTGAGATGGAGGTTGCGTACGCCTACGGCCATATCGATAGCCCCATCGGCGGCATGACCACCGACGAATGGTGCGCCAAATACGGCATCGAGCGGGTGATGACCATCGAGGAACTCACCGAAAAGAGCGACGCGATCATCGTCCTGTCCCCGGACAACTGCGAGATGCACGAGGAACTCTGCCAGATTCCGCTGCGTTCGGGCAAGCGGTGCTATGTCGACAAAACCTTTGCCCCCGATTATCCCACCGCCCGGCGGATCTTCGACATCGCGGAACAGAGCGGTACGCCCTGCTACTCCACCTCCGCCCTCCGCTTCGCGGACGAATACAAAGGTATCGACACCGCGTCGATCACCTCGCTGTGCTCCTGGGGCCCGAACGATTTCGACACCTATTCCATCCACCAGCTCGAGCCGATCATGATGCTGATGAAGGCGCATCCCGTCCGGGTGATGTATCTGCCGGGCGAGAACTGGTACACCGTCGTCATCGCGTTCGAGGACGGCCGGACCGCCACCTTGACCGGCTATGCCAAAGGTTCACCCTTCATGATGAACATCGCGGGCAAAACGGAAAACACCCTGGTCACGGTATCGTCCGACTTCTTCCGCAACTTTATTGTGGAGCTGGTCGCCTTCCTGAAGACCGGCGAGGTCCATGTACCTCACGACCAGACCCTCGCCATTATGGCGGTGCGGGGCGCGGGCCTCGAAGCCATCCAGAAGCCCGGCGAATGGGTAGACGTTCCGGCGATCTCTTAAATCTGCATGTGAGAAAGGGGTTATCCCGATGAGCGAATTCAAAATCGGCATCATCGCCGACTGGCTCCGCCTGCCCTTTGAGGAGAGCCTGAAAACCTGCGCCGAAATGGGCGCGGACGGCGTGCAGCTTTACGCCGTGAGCGGCGAAATGGCCCCCGAAAACCTGACCTCCGCGCAGATCGCGGAAAAAAAGGCGCAGCTTTCCCGCTACGGCCTGGTGGTTTCGGCGCTGTGCGGCGATTTGGGCGGCCATGGATTCACCGTGGCGCAGGACAACCCGGGAAAAATCGAAAAATCCAAGCGAATCGTGGATCTGGCGCTGGAATTTGAGAGCCATGTCGTGACCACGCACATCGGCGTGGTGCCGGAGGACAACACCTGCGACACCTATAAGGTGCTGCAGGAGGCCTGTAACACTCTGGCGGAATACGCGCACCGCAACGGCGCGTTTTTCGCCATTGAAACCGGGCCCGAACCGGCGGCACGGCTGAAACAGTTCCTCGACAGCCTGGATTCCAAGGGCGTGGCGGTCAATCTGGATCCCGCCAACCTCGTCATGGTCACGGACGACGATCCGGTCGAGGCGGTCTTTACCCTGAAGGATTACATCGTCCACACCCACGCGAAGGACGGCATCATGCTTCAGAAGACCGATCCCAAGCGGATCTACGACTTCTTTGCGGACAACGGGATCGAGGACCTGCGTCTGGGCGATTATTTCAAGGAGACGCCGCTTGGCCAGGGGAAGGTCGATTTCGACCGGTATCTGGATGCCCTGCGCCAGATCGGGTACAGCGGCTTCCTGACCATCGAGCGGGAGATTCAGACCGATCCCCGGGCGGATATTCAGCTCGCGGTCGATTTCCTGAAATCTAAAATGAAATAAGCGTCAAAACCAGCCGCCCCCGGCGCAAAGCCGGGGGCGGTTTTCTGTCGTCTGTTTCCCAGTATCCTAGGAACCTAGTGGGGTCAGGCCCCGTATTTTTCCCGATACCAGTCGAGTGCTTTCGGCAGACCGGTCTCCAGGGTATATTCTGTTCGGTATCCCAGAAGTGACGCCGCCTTTTCGCCGCTCGCCCGCATCCGCCGCACGTCCGCTCTGCGGCCGGGACGGGTTTCGATGGGGCCGGTATATCCGTAATAGGCGGCGATCTTTTCCACCAGTTCCCGCATGGTGATCTCCCGGCCGGTGCCGATGTTGACCACCTGTCCCCGGGATGCCTCATTCTCATACACCGTCAAAAACGCCCGGGTGGTGTCTTCGACAAACACAAAATCCCGCGTCTGTTCTCCGTCTCCCTCCAAGATAGGAGGCAGACCCTGCAGGATCCGCCGGGCCGTCTGAGGGATGATCGCCGCGTATTCGCCGTCGTTTTGCCGCGGCCCGTAATTGTTGAAGGGCCGGACGATGGCCACGTCCAGATCCAGCACGTTCCGGAAGGTCAGGGCCATCATATCCGCGGCCACTTTCCCGGCCGCATAGGGAGTGGTCGGGTAGAGGGGATGATTTTCATCCATCGGTTCATACACCACGGTGCCGTACGCCTCGGAGGTGGAGGTATGGATCAGGGTGGAAAACGCGCCCATTTTCAGCAAGGTCAGCAGGGTCTTCATAATGTCCACATTGACCTGATAGGCGTCGATGGGGTTGAAAAAGGAATATTTGAGCGCGATGGTGGCGAGATTGAACACCACCTCGACCTTCTCCCGCTCTATGACGGCCTGCATCAATCCAAACTGCCGGGCGTCGTCCCGCACGACCACCAGCCGGTCCCCATACGCTTTTCGGGCCCCCTCCAGATTTTCCATCTTGCCTAAAAAGAAGTTGTCCACCACCACGGCTTTCGCCGCTCCCGCCGCCAACAGGCGGTCGGTCAAATGGGAGCCGATAAATCCGGCCCCACCGGTGATCAGCACGGTTTTTCCTTGAATACGGGGCATGGCGCGGTTCCTCCTGTTCGATGATTTAAAACGCAGCGGTTTCCGCCGCGGCGATGTCTTGTTCGCAGCGTTTCATGGCGTCCAAAGTTCGCACGAGCAGGGTGTCCAGGTCCCATCCCAACATCTCGGCCCCCCGAGCGATCACCTCGCGGGAACATCCGGCGGCAAAACTGGGGGTTTTGTACTTCTTTTTGAGAGATTTGAGTTCCATATCCTGCACGCTGCCGGACGGGCGCATCTTCGCCGCCGCCCCAATCAGTCCGGTCAATTCGTCCACCGCGAAAAGAACCTTCTCCATCTCATGCTCGGGGGCCACATCCGACACCAGGCCGTACCCGTGGCTGACCACCGCGTGGATCAGGCGCTCGTCCGCGCCGTGTTCCGCCAGGATCTCCCGGGCTTTGACGCAGTGTTCTTCCGGATACCGCTCGTAATCGATGTCGTGAAGCAGCCCCGCCATTCCCCAGAAATCCGCCTCATCCCCGTATCCGAGTTCCCGGGCGAAGTCCCGCATAACTGCCTCCACCGTATAGGCATGCCGCAGATGGAAAGGCTCCTGATTGTATTCTTTCAGCAGGGCCAGCGCCTCGCTGTGTGTCAGTTCCATGCCGATCGTCCCCTTTGCCGAATTTTCACTGCCTATCATACCTCTCTTCGCCTCCCCTTGTCAAACCTTTCCCCTTATCCGCTATCTTCTGCTTGACAAAGCGGTAAAATCGCGGTATGCTTTTATATCATAGTGATTAGATAGGATTTCTAAAAGGGGGTTTCACCTTATGTCCCATATTGCCCATGATTTCACCGCCCTGATCGGTCGCACGCCCCTGCTCGCCCTCCGGCGTTACACGGAGAAACGCGGCCTTTCCGCGTTTTTAATTGCCAAGCTGGAGTCTTTCAACCCCGCCGGCAGCGTCAAAGACCGGGTGGCGCGCGCCCTGATCGAGGACGCGGAAAAAACCGGCCGCCTCGCGCCAGGCGCCGTCATTGTCGAACCCACCAGCGGCAATACTGGCATCGGCTTAGCCGCCGTTGCGGCCTCGAAAGGGTACCGCGTCATCCTGACCATGCCGGAGACCATGAGTGTGGAACGCCGCGCCCTCCTCAAAGCCTATGGGGCGGAAATCGTCCTGACCGAGGGGGCAAAAGGCATGAACGGCGCTATCGCCAAGGCCAGAGAGATCGCCGCTGAAACGCCCGGTGCCTTCATTCCCGGGCAGTTTGAAAACCCGGCCAATCCGGCGGCCCACTTTGCCACGACCGGCCCCGAAATCTGGGAGGATACCGACGGCGGAGTGGATATATTCGTCGCAGGGATCGGCACCGGTGGTACCGTGACCGGCGTGGGCCGGTACCTGAAAACGCAGAATCCCCAAGTCCGGGTCGTCGGGATCGAACCAGCGGATTCCCCGGTCCTGACTGCGGGGCAGGCAGGCCCCCATCCGATCCAGGGGATCGGCGCCGGATTTGTGCCCAGCACCCTGGACCGGGACATCCTCGACGAGGTCTTGACCGTTACGGGTGAGGAGGCTTTCGCCGCGGGGCGGGCTCTTGCCCGGGAAGAGGGAATCCTAGCGGGTATCTCATCGGGCGCCGCCCTTGCCGGGGCGGACCGGCTCGCCCGCAGGCCGGAAAATGCAGGCAAGCGGATCGTCGTCCTCCTGCCCGACACTGGTGACCGGTATCTCTCCACCTCTCTCTGTGACGGCGTATGAGCCGGACACTATCCATCGGGAAGGAGGCGGGCCTATGAGCGGCCGCCGTTCGATTCATACCGTGATCGCCGCCATGAGCGGCGGTGTGGACAGCGCCGTGGCCGCTTCCCTGCTGCTCGAGCAGGGCTACACGGTCCGGGGCGCCACCCTCCTGCTCCGCCCGGCGGCGGGAGAACCCGCTGAAAAAGAAAAAACATGTGGCTCTCAGGCTGATCTCCGCGACGCCAAGGCGGTGGCGGACAAGCTGGGCATCCCGCACGACGTGTTCGATTTCACCGGCCGGTTCCGACAGGCTGTCGTGGATAAATTCGCCCGGGTATACGCCGCAGGCGGCACCCCTAACCCTTGCATCGACTGCAACCGGTATCTGAAATTCGGGGCCCTGCTGGAGCAGGCGGCGGCACTGGGGGCAGATGCGGTCGCCACCGGGCATTACGCCCGGGTAGAGGAGGATCCGGAGACCGGCCGGATGCTGCTCAAAAAGGCGCTGGATCCCAGCAAAGATCAAAGTTATGTCCTCTATTTCTTGACTCAGGAGCAGCTTGCTCATATCCTGTTTCCACTCGGATCTCTGTGCAAAAGCGACGTGCGGGCCTATGCGGCGGCACATGGCTTCGAAAACGCGCAGAAACCCGACAGCCAGGACATCTGTTTTGTCCCGGACGGGGATTATGTCCGCTTTCTCGAGGGATCGCTGGGCCTTCCCAATCCATGCGGAGCCTTTCTCGATACACAGGGCAACCCGGTCGGCACCCACCGGGGGTTTCTCCACTATACCATCGGGCAGCGCAAGGGTCTGGGTGTCGCGTTTGGGGAGCCCCGTTTTGTCGTTTCCAAGGACGCGGCAGCAGGTACCGTCACCCTGGGGGAGCGGGAGGATCTTCTCTCCCATACTCTGCTGGCCGAGGATGTCCATTTGATGTCCCTGCCCGCTCTGACCGTCCCCCTGCGGGTGACAGCGAAGACCCGGTACAGCCAGGCGGAATCCCCCGCCCTGCTGGAACCGGCCGGGGATTCCCGAATCCGCCTGACCTTCGACCGGCCCCAGCGGGCCGTCACCCCCGGTCAGGCCGTTGTCTTTTACCAAGGGGACGTGGTGGTCGGCGGGGGCACCATCGTGTAAGCCGTACGACGTTTGGGCGCGGCTGGCGCCGGCAACGCGTAAAATTGTCCCCGTGCTCGCCCGCATTCAGACGGACTCGGCCGGGTCCGTCCGGAACACCAGACCGGATGAAAAAGAAAAAACCAGCCGATTCGGCGGAATAATCCCCGCGTCATCCCCGCCCGGGCGGCTGACGGCTGCGAGCCGTTTGAAGCATGGGGAAAAGCAGGCAGAGGGAGATGAAAAGCTCCTATCTTGAAAACCCGGCTTGGACTTTTTAAGTCCAAGCCGGGTTTCGCCGCTTTGGCTGTTGGGTTTTCCCGGAGCGCGCCAATGGAGGAAACGGCATAAAGGCCGGTGTCATGCTTTTAACAGACGAATATAGTGATTGGCTTCGCGCAGCACATGGTCCGCGAGAAGCGGCAAGATCACGGAACGGATCCCGCATTGCTCAATGCCCTGTGTGCCGGCCGATTTAAAATCGCGGAATTTGACGGTTTCCTCTAAAGAGGCCGTGGTCAGCGTCTGGTTATGTGCGGAACGGCAGGTCTTTAACAATTCCGAATACGCAAGGGCAAATCCATCCGCCGAACGAATCAAGTCCGTCTCGGTCGGATCTAAAAGACCGCGGATAAACTGTGCGTGTTCCATCATGATTTGATTCCAAAAGCATTCGATTTCCTGCATGGATTGATCCGTCAAACAGCCCATTCTCTCTAAAGTCATCACGTATTTCCGGTACAGCCTGGCTTCTCTTAAGATGTGTTCGATCAGCAGGGGATAGTTCATGGTAAACATGGTGCAATGCAAGACGCGATTTAAAATCTGTTCTTTAAAGGAAATCAAGCCGTTCAGAAGTTGAATGGCCCTTTGATTGAGCCGCCGGACCGAACATCCCAATTTCGAACCATCCGTATTCGGACGACAGCCGCCGCTCAAATTCTGTTCTCTCACGGTGATCTCTTTGTCGATGGGGATGCCGGTAAACGTCTCCGTTTGCTTTTCCGCCAAGAGCGTAAAATCCGTAACCACTTCCCCCGAGTCGAGCACCGCTCGGCCGACAATGCCGTTGCTGAGGGCTACAGCCTGACTCAGCAATTTTTCAAACTCCTTTTGATAAAATTCCGCTTTGTTTGAAAAAGAGCCGTCCGCCGGAGTAAACCCGGCCTTTAGGAACAGGGCGTGTTCTTTCATAATTCGTCCGAAAAACAGATGCAGTTCCAGGGACCTCACAACATAATGATTGGCATTCATAAGAATCCTCCGTTACGGATTGATTTGGTATCGATACAGTATATGTATCCCGCGCTTTCCCGGTGCCCCCTAAAGCGCCGGGAACAATCCGATGAAGGAAAAACCCCGTCTATGGAACGTACCCCTGGCCTCCGGACAATTTTATAAATAAAACTCGCGGCGGGCCGGAAAAGCCCGCCGCGAGTTTAAATCGGATAAAAAACCCATATCCGGAACACCTTGTCACCGGCGGATGTCCGCTGGTAAGCCCCCCGGCGGTCCGAAATCAGCCAAAGAGAGAAAACGCCACGAACAGCGAGGAGAGCAGCGAAGACACCAACGAAACCACGGTAATCTGGGTATTGATAGAGGGACCGGCGGTGTCCTTGAAGGGATCGCCGACGGTGTCGCCGATGACGGCGGCTTTATGGGCGTCGCTGCCCTTGCCGCCCTCTTCACCGGATTCGATGTACTTTTTCGAGTTATCCCAAAGTCCGCCCGCGTTGGACATGAACAGAGCAATCAGCAATCCGCTGACGATGTTGCCGAGCAGGAAACCGCCGATGGCCAGCGGTCCGCCGATGAAACCGACCACAACGGTAGCGATGATGCTCATAAGGCCGGCGGGGATCAGTTCCTTCAGCGCGCCGCCGGTGGCAATGTCGATGCACTTATCGTAATCGGGTTTGACGCCGGGTTTGCCTTCCCGCAGCCCCACGATGGAATTAAACTGCCGGTGGATTTCCGCGACCATCCGCTGGGCGTTCTTATCCACGCCCAGGATCAGCATACCCGAGAACACGGCCGGAATGGCAGCGCCGATCAAGATACCGAAAAAGACGGTGGGGGACATGATGTCAAAACCGGTGATGGCCGCTTTTCCGGCTTCTGCCAACGCGGCGTTGGCCTCCGACATAAACGCGCCCAGCAGGGAGATGACCGTAAGGCCCGCCGCGCCGATGGAAAAGCCCTTGGTGACAGCCTTGACGGTATTGCCGGCGCTGTCCAGTTCGTCGGCGGTCCGGATGGTGTCTTCGCCCAGGCCGCCCATTTCGGCGAGGCCGCGGGCATTATCCACAATCGGACCATAGGCGTCGTTGGAGATAATCATGCCGACGATCGAGAGCATGCCGACCGCCGCCATCGAGATGCCGAAGATGGCGTAGCCTTCGCCCATTGGGGCGCAGATCTGATAGGCGACCAGTGCCGAAACCGCGATGCCGACCATGGCGGGCAGGGCCGAGATAAAGCCGTAGGAAACACCCGACAGGATTGTAAAGGCGGGTCCGGAGCCGGAGGCGCGGGCTACCTTGCGCACGATGGGTTTGGAGTCGTCGGTAAAATAGTCGGTCGTAATACCGATGATGACACCGACCAGAAGCCCCGTGGCGGAGGCCCCCCAGATCCGCCAGGAGAATCCTTCGAATATCGCCGTCGCCAGAGCGGTCAGCACCAGGAAAACGCCGGTGGTCACATAGGTAGAGGAGTTGAGGGCGCGGGTCGGGTTGCCATGCTTACCGATCCGCGCGGTGGCGATACCGATAATCGAGGCCAAAAGCCCGAGAATCGCATAGCAGAAAACCATGGAGATATTCGAATAAGCTCCGCCCGAGAGGGACTGGGCAATGACCAGAGCCGAAGCCATGGCCGCCACATTGGAATCGAACAAATCGGCTCCCATGCCGGCCACGTCGCCCACGTTGTCGCCCACATTGTCGGCGATAACGGCGGGATTGCGAGGGTCGTCCTCAGGT